>JAIELM010000376.1 GCA_019752975.1 Undibacterium sp.
CAAATCCACTGGAGCCTCTTTTTTGTACAGGCATTGCTGTTCGCCATGACTGCTCTGTTATTTCGTTTTTCCCAGTTATGGGATTTTTCTTGGTGGCTCTGGCATGCCTTGCAAATGATCGCCAATTTCATTGCAATGGCTTATTTCTTACTGTTTTTTACTAAAATGGCGTTAGAAACAGCCCAACAAAACAAGAGCCTTGGAAGTGAAATTGATCGCCACGCATTTGAATTACGCCTCACCAAAGACCAGTTGGCTGATGAAGGTTTTCGTTTGCGCTCTGTGATTGAAGGAATACGCGCAGGAACATGGCAATGTAATTTACAAACTGGTGCATTATTGATCAATTCACGTTGGGCCGAAATGCTCGGGTATACCGTAGAAGAATTAGGCTCGCCAACTTTTGACACTTGGGTGCGACTGGCCCACCCGGATGACATCCTCACCGCAACCAACCGCCTAAGCGCCTACTTAGACGGGACAAGTCGTGCGTATATGGTGGATATGCGCATGATGCATAAGGATGGACATGCGGTATGGATTTCCACTTCAGGAACCCTCACTTCGCGCGATGCAGACGGCCAAGCAGAATGGATATCAGGTACCCATTTGGATATTTCTGAGCGCAAGGCAGTAGAACAAGCACTAGCAAAAAATGAGCGTTTTTTGCGCTCGCTGGTCGATGTGATACCTGGCATGACGGCCTACTGGAATCAGGATTTAAGCTGTGAATTTTCGAATAAGTCGTATTTTGAATGGTTCGGCAAGAACTCAACAGAAATGCGTGGCATCGCAATGCAAGACTTATTGGGAATTGCCTTATTTCAACTCAACGAACTGCATATAAGGGGCGCATTACGAGGCGAACCACAACACTTCGAACGCAGCATTACTAAGGCAGATGGTTCAATTGGGCATACCTGGGTGCACTATATTCCCGATTGGGAGAATGGAAATGTAAGGGGATTTTTTGCCATCGTTTCCGACATTAGTGATCTCAAGAATACACAATTGAGGCTAGAGGGACTCAACCTTGAACTACTACAAGCTCGCAATGTCGCTCAAGCTGCTAACGAAACCAAAGGTGCCTTCCTCGCCAACATGAGTCACGAAATTCGCACACCAATGAATGGTATTCTAGGTATGCTCAAATTATTGCAGTACACCGAATTAACTCCACGTCAGCGAGACTATGCGAGCAAAGCGCAAGCCGCGACCCAGGCGCTGCTTGCTATCATCAATGACATACTCGATTTTTCCAAAATTGAAGCGGGAAAAATGACGATAGAGCACAAACAGTTTTCCCTGGATGATGTGATTCAGGAACTGGGAAATTTGCTGTCGGCTAACTTGGCCAAAGACGATGTTGAAATCCTCTATGCTCTGGACAGCGAAACCCCCAAAAGTTTATTCGGCGATCCCCTACGCTTACATCAAGTCCTACTTAATTTGGCTGGCAATGCCGTCAAATTCACGGAATATGGTGAGGTGGTCTTAGCGACTAAGGTGCTAAAACGGGTCGAGCACTGGGTAGATATAGAATTTTCGGTCACCGATACTGGGGTCGGCATTGCAGCAGACAAACTTGACTATATTTTTACCGGCTTTAGTCAAGCCGAAACCTCGACCACCCGACGTTATGGCGGTTCTGGCCTTGGTTTGGCTATTTGTAAGCAGCTCGTTGAACTGATGGGCGGCAAACTACAAGTGCAAAGCGAGTTAAACCAAGGCAGCCGCTTCTTTTTTAGCTTACGGATGCAAGAGAGCGAAAGCGCGATCACGCCTACTATAGGTGATTCAAGTAAGCAAGCGGCGTTATCGCCTAGCCAGCCAATTCGAATCTTGATTGTAGACGATCATTTGATGGCACGAGAAGTTCTACGTACGATGGTTGAATCTATGGGCTGGCAATCTGACTGCGTGAGTAGTGGTGAAGAGGCACTACAAAGATTGCAGCATGCCGACTCGCCCGCATACCAAGTTGTATTGATGGACTGGCGTATGCCGGTCATGGACGGACTAGAGGCGACACGGCGGATTCGACAACTCGGTCGAGGGCAAGCAGCGGCGCCGGTGGTCATTATGGTGACGGCGCACGGTCGCGACTTATTGACACAAAATTCGCACAGTGACATTGAACTCATCGACGGATTCTTGGAAAAACCAATTACCGCTTCGATGTTACATAATGCGGTTATGCAGGCGACCACGGTCAATCAACGAGCATTTTTTAACGCCGAACTCCTCACTGGGACGCAAAAACTTAAAGGCGTGCGCCTATTAGTGGTTGAAGACAACGGTCTCAATCAGCAAGTAGCACAGGAGCTTTTGCAAAACCATGGAGCGGAGGTGGAAATAGCCTCAGGTGGCCTAGATGGTGTGCACCAAGCATTAAATAACAAGCGACCACATCATCTGATTTTGATGGATCTACAGATGCCCGATATCGACGGTCTGGAAGCCACCAGAAGAATTCGAAGTCACGCCCACATGCAGAACATTCCCATTATTGCCATGACAGCCAATGCCATGCAATCGGACAAAGATGATTGCTTAAGAGCTGGCATGGTGGACCATGTGAGCAAGCCCTTGGACTTAGATCACTTACTGCACACCATCTTACTTCATATCACCGCGGATCAGATTACGCCTTCTGACCGACTAGAAATCATCGACGTTGTAGCGCCACCTTCTTTAATCCTAGACATGGATGCCGCTATCAAACGCCTAGATGGAAACCGCGATCTGTATGGCAAGGTAGTTAGGATGTTTCAAAAAGATGCGCAAGCCCAAATTGACGCACTACGACAGTCTTTAGACGAAGCTAAATTAATGGATGCAGCGCGCAGTCTACATACGCTTAAGGGACTATCAGGCACGGTCGGCGCGATCAAATTACAAACTATCGCCGAACGAGCAGAAACAGAAATAAAAAAATTCTATCGCGATACTGAAGCGGTAAACCATTCAACTCCCGATATTTACTTAATCAATTTAGCAGAAGAGGTGCAAGAACATCTCAATGTTGCACTAGTCCAGCTACAAATGATCATGCCCGACACTAGTGTAGAATCTGGCAAACTGGATCTATCAAGATCCCAGCTTGACTTACATGCCATGGCAGACGAGATACGCGAATTGATTGAACTATTGGATGAAAAGAACATGCGCGCTATCAGTGTCAGTGCGACATTGACGCAAAAATTTGGTAAGCACAGCGGAACTCCATCAATCGGCGAAGTCGATCTCATGGTGAATCAACTTAATTTTATACGCGCACGAACCATGTGCGAGCAGATTTTGCAAGGCCTGAAATCATGATAGTCACGACTAAGCCGAGCTTACTGGTGGTAGATGACCAAGCGGCCAATATCCAAATTCTTTACCAAATTTTCAGTGAAGACTATGAAGTATTCATGGCGACCAGCGGAGTCCAAGCACTCGAGTTCTGTGCGGTACAAATACCCGATTTAATTCTACTCGACGTGATCATGCCAGAAATGAATGGACATGCAGTTTGTGTCAGTCTCAAGGCCGATCAACGTACCCAGGACATCCCGATTATTTTTGTAACGGCGCAGCATGATCCAAGCGAAGAGACCAAGGGATTGCAATTGGGCGCGGTGGATTTCATCACCAAGCCCATCAACGCTGCCGTGGTACGGGCGAGGGTCAGAGCACACCTCATGTTAAGCCAAAGCCTGCGACAGGTGCAAGACCTCAACGACCATCTGGAAGAGCGTGTAGCACAGCGAACGCTAGAATTAAATCAAGCTTTAGAGCACCTCTCCCAATCACGTGACGAGTTAGCACAAAGCGAAGCAAAAGCCACGCTGAGCACGCTCATCGCCAGCGTTTCCCACGAATTAGGGACACCCATAGGGAATAGCAGAACCGTCGCTAGCAGCTTGAAGGATAGGGTAAAAACCGTCAACCAACTGATTCAAAGTGGCCAGCTTAAACGCTCTAATCTGGAGGAATTTTTGCACGACCTCAGTGACGGTACAAACTTAATGCTCAATAATCTGGAACGTGCCGTGACGCTGCTTGGCAATTTTCGTCAGGTATCAGCAGATCAGGCCAGCGAGCAACGCCGCAACTTTGACTTGGCCGATGTCGTTGGTGAGATCATTGGCACAATGAGGCCGCTATTAAAGCGCCACCCACACCAAGTCATCGTGGAGATTCCAGCAGGAATATTGATGGACAGTCAGCCGGGCCCGATAGGTCAGATTGTGATCAATCTGGTCAACAATGCCTATTTACACGCCTTTGAAGGACGTAGCGATGGCGTGTTGACCATACGCGCTAGGCTCGATGGGGATCAAGTCATTCTCAGTTTTTCCGACAACGGTGTTGGCATGACGTCTGAGAACGTGGCGCGACTCTTTGAACCATTTTTCAGTACCAAAATTGGTAAGGGCGGCACCGGATTGGGTATGGCCATTGTAAAAAATTTAGCCAGCAAAACCCTACAAGGATGGATAGAAGTAAAATCCGTTCTGGGTCAGGGGACAAATTTTGAGGTTCATCTGCCACGAGTCCTTAAATCTCAATAGGATTTACATGATCCTAAATTCCTCCATGCCGACCACGACACCAACGACAATTTTTGCGTAAGCGCTCTTTAATACCAATCCGAATTAAATACTATAGTAATTCTTCATTGAAAACCCCTCAACGCC
>JAIELM010000013.1 GCA_019752975.1 Undibacterium sp.
GGCAAATTGTTCGCCTTCGAAAAGCGGAATTAAGGGTTCGGCGTGAGAGGCCTGTGCCAAGCTTTCAGTTAAATAACCACGTAAGCCTTGGTCGTATTGCCAGACTAAAGTCTCGTTGGTTTTTGTATTGGTGAAGGTCACCTTGACACCGGGTAGTAACACCGCTTTTGAGCGCAATAAACGCTGCATATCGGGTAGAGAAATATTCGGTGAATCAAAATATTTTCCATCTGGCCAAATGGTCACTCGCGTACCATTTTTTTTGTCACCACGCACTTGAGCAACACTAGTTAAGGGCTCAATCACATCCCCATTCGCGAACGTGAGTTTATGCACGCCGGCTTCGCGCCATACGGTGATCTCTAGACGTTTAGATAGCGCATTGGTGACTGATACACCGACGCCATGCAAACCACCAGAAAAAGCATATGCCCCGCCAGAACCTTTATCAAATTTACCGCCCGCATGCAGTCGGGTAAATACAATCTCAACGGTCGGCACTTGTTCTTCAGGATGCATGCCAACCGGAATCCCGCGCCCATCGTCTTCTACGCTGATGCTGCTGTCGGGATTAATGGTGACTAGAATATTTTTGCAATGCCCACCCAAGGCTTCATCGGAGGCATTGTCGATGACTTCTTGGATGATGTGCAAAGGATTTTCAGTACGGGTGTACATCCCCGGTCTTTGTTTGACCGGCTCCAAGCCTTTTAAGACGCGGATGGATGATTCGCTGTAGTCGGATGGGGTGGTGGGTTTTTTAGTGGCCATTCGAAGAATAGATAATGTGGGGTTCAACTAAACTGGTTTTTATATGTTGTGGGCTATGCGTATTATGGCTTGGTTTGTTGCATGTTCCATTGTAATGTAAGGACTGTGTTTTTATACAGTTATTTTAGTCTCAGGTAAAAACATAGCGCATTTTAGCTTACCTGCCCAGTGGTAGGTAGGCGTCATTGGTCGATCTTTGTAGACGATGAATTCGGGATGTTGTTAAAAACACCTAGCATGCCCGTGTTTGGTGGCCACGTTAGTCAGTGAAAACCGCTATTTGCTTAATAGCCGCATTCCAGATTCCAAGCCAGATAAAGTAATCGGAAACATACGGTTATTCATCAGTTGCCGAATGAGGCTAATCGATTGGCGGTATTGCCAAATACCTTCGGGTTCTGGATTGAGCCATAGGTACTTAGGGAAGTGGGAAGTGAGCCTTTGTAGCCAAGTCGCGCCCGCTTCTTCATTGTTATATTCGACCGAACCGCCAGCTTGCAAGACCTCATAAGGGCTCATGCTGGCATCACCTACGAAAATGAGTTTGGTGTCGGCGGGGTATTTGCGCAGCAGATCCCAAGTATTGAATTTTTCTGAGCGTCGCCTATGATTATTTTTCCAAACATAGTCGTAGACGCAGTTGTGGAAATAGTAGAACTCCATATTCTTAAATTCGGTTTTTGCGGCGGAGAAAAGTTCTTCGACTTCTAGTATATGATCGTCCATGGTGCCACCGACATCAAACAGCATTAAGACCTTGATATTGTTTTTGCGTTCGGCTTGCATCTTGATGTCCAGATAGCCAGCATTATTGGCCGTGGCTTTAATGGTGGCATCGAGCGCTAATTCTTCTTCGTGTCCAAGTCGAGCAAACTTGCGGAGGCGACGTAGGGCGACTTTGATATTTCTAGTGCCGAGTTCGCGTTCGGTATCGTAATCGCGAAAAGCGCGTTCTTCCCATACTTTGACAGCTGAGCGTCTTTCGCTTTTTCCGCCTATACGTATGCCTTCTGGATTGTCGCCACCATTGCCAAAAGGCGAAGTGCCACCTGTGCCTATCCACCGATTGCCGCCTTCATGCCGGTCTTTTTGTTCATCTAATAATTGCTTGAGTCTTTCCATTAATTTGTTGTAGCCAAACTTGTCTAAGGCAGCTCTTTGCTCCTCGCTGAGCTCTCTTTGGATGCGCTTATTAAGCCAGTCTAAGGGGATTTCAGGATGTTTCTCGAAGATGGTTTTTATACCCTTGAAGTACAAGGCAAAAGCACGATCAAATTTGTCGTAGTTGGCCTCGTCTTTGACCATGATGGTGCGCGATAAAAAGTAAAAATCATCGGTCGATCCACTGATGATTTTTTGTTGAAGCGCGTCAAGTAGCATCAGAAATTCTTTGATGGAGACGGGGATTTTGGCGTCTTTTAAGGTGAAGAAAAAATCAATAAGCACTTTGGAGTCCTGTTAGTTTATCGTTCGCGGCGGCGTTTTAATAAAAATTCTAAGTTGTTTTTTACTCCCATCCATTCGCTTTTGAGTATGCTATATACCACGATGTCGCGGACTCGCCCATCGGTCGACAGTATATGGTTGCGTAATACGCCATCGCGTTTTGCACCTAAGCGTTCTATTGCGGCTTGGGATTTTTTATTGAACCAATCAGTGCGTAGCTCCACTACATTACAATCTAATACTTCAAAAGCGTGTGTTAATAATAGGAGTTTGCACTCGGTATTGATCGCACTTCTCTGTGCCGATTGGCTGTACCAAGTGTAACCAATTTCTAAGCGCTTATGTTCGGGGGCAATTCTGCAATAGCGTGTCGAGCCGATGATTTTTCCTGTGCTTTGTTGTATCACTGTAAAAGCGAGGACGCTGCCTTTATCCTGTAGACTTAAGGCGGTGTCTAGCCATTGCTGAGTCGTCTCAGGGTTTGGAACAAAAGTGAAAAACAGCTCCCATAATTTACCATCGAGCGCGGCCGCTTGTAGATCTTCGAGATGCGCTTGCTTGAGTGGAGTGAGCTTGGCATGCTGACCGATTAATTCTACAGGAGTGATGTGCATTTTTTCTCGTCTATTTGCTTGCGATGGTCGTTGGATTGTCTGGATATTTATCTGAGCACAGTTGACCACCCGCACCCCAGTTTTCTTTTTTTACATCGTCAATGATGATGTAGATGGAGTCTTCGCTGCAGCCTGTGATTAGTGCGGTTTCTCGTGTCAATGTCGCGACCAGTTGGCGTTTTTGATCTAGACTGCGACCTTCCCACATTTCTACTCGGATGATAGGCATAGCTTTCCTTTATTTAGTTGAAATATTTAAATGTACGGTATATCTACGCTTTCAAGTGCCGATACGTCTGCGACGTACAGTAGGCGTATAAGATGCTGTATGAATTCCTTGCTACATCTCTGCTGAGGCATTTTTGTTTTTGCGCGCGCCAGTAATTTAGCTCAATATTAGCATGGACAAAAGAATGCCTCATTGGCAGCGCTAAGCTCTTTAGGCGATGAGATGCTGCTGCTCTTAAATTGATTGTTCAAACTTGGTGCTTGCAATTGCATGGGAAAGGCGTTATACTGCAAAGCTGTACAGAATTTTGCGGCGCGGCCATGTGAGTAGCTTGGTGTATTTAGTTTAGTAAGTTGCAGCTTTGAACCCGCCCTTCAACAACGTTTAGGAAATCTCATGGCAAATACCGCACAAGCACGCAAACGTGCTCGTCAAGCAGTTAAACAAAATGCACACAACTCTAGTCAGCGTTCGACTTTGCGTACTGCGATCAAGGCTGTTCGTAAAGCAATTGAAGCTGGTGATAAAGCTGCTGCTGCAGTTATTTTTCAAAATTCAGTTTCTACAATCGATCGTATCGCTGACAAGAAAATCATCCACAAAAACAAAGCAGCTCGTCATAAGAGCCGTTTAGCTTCTGCATTGAAAGCATTAGCTTAATTATTTTTTTGCGGTGATTTAGTTTAAGCTAAATCTCGTTTTAAAATGCTTGGTCAGGTTGGGTAAAATAAAAACCGCAAACATCATTTGGATGTTGCGGTTTTTTGTCTTTCTTGGTAATTACTTGGCTATCAATAGTTATCCTTGAAATTATTCTTTGATGCAGTGAGTTCTTTGATGCAGTGGGTGCAAAGAAATGCCTTAGATGTTCCCTGCTTTAATCCCTAATCCCTCTGACCGAGCTGCCTTCCACAATCTGTTTTTGCGTAAACCACGCTAGGTTCATTTCCAATGCAAACATGGCTTCTCCTTTGGCGCAATGACTTTCCTCTGTATTGGCTTGCATGTCTTCAATATTGAGAATTTTCCCCTCTTTGTCTATGAACGCCACTGACAAGGGGATAAGCGTATTTTTCATCCACATACAATACTGCGCGGGTTTATCAAATTTAAATAGCATCCCATGCTCTTCGTCCATTTGAGTTCGATTCATCAAACCTTTTTCGCGAGCAGCTGGTGTGAACGCAAACTCAGCCTTGATTACATGCTGATTGATAGACAGTTCTTTGATGTTGAGGTCTTGGGCAAATAGGGCGCTAGTTTGTAGCACTACTAGACTAAGAAAAATATGGCGCATAGGATAAGGAGTGGAAAGGGGAAAGATGGCTTACGTAGCGATCTGCATCATTGTAAGCGAGGAATCTAAATAAATGACGAATCTAAAAAATAATGAAAACCAAAATTTGTGCGAGTTCTCTATCTATGGGTACTTTATCTTAAGCGATGTTGCGCCTGCGGTGCAGCTCAAACTTCAATCTGTACCGATTCCCCAGGCAACAAAGGATGTGTCGCCAAACTATATTCTCCTATGCCACTACGAATTAAGCGCAGGGTCGGTAAGCCTACCGCTGCGGTCATACGTCTAACCT
>JAIELM010000072.1 GCA_019752975.1 Undibacterium sp.
ATCCTGAACAACCTTGACAAAGCACTCGCAATGGCAGAGAAGAATGCTATGCGAGAACTGGACTACACGCACTACCGTACTGAGGCAACTACAGCATCAAAAGCTCTTATCATTACTGGTAACGCTTTGCTGTATCCCATCGGCCGGTGTCACCGGACTAACACTGCCAATACTAGCACTGGCATAGGCTATGGGATTGAAAGTAGCCACGGTATGTGACGGCCCATAGGTATTGGCACCTACGCGGATAAAAACACCATTGTCTAAACTCGCATTCGGTGGATTCACCGTTGATGAATAGACTTGGCCATTACTACCAGCTAAACGTCGTACTTGGATCTTCGTCGTGGCATCAATATAAATTTTCAATCCATCCGTGGCACTACTTCCTCCAGTATTATTGAGCTGAACTACCGTTTGAGATCTTGCGTCTACAATTGACAAAAAAAATGCGCCCAAAATAAGCGCCCTTAAGAAAATGGCGTAATTGAATTTCCGTCCTAGGTAATCAGCCAACATAAAACACCCTCATTTTTTTATATTTTTCAACACCGCGGTTCACCGGCAACACCAGTCCCAACGCGGCAAGTAAACACGCTGGCAGAAATATTTCGCTCGACATAATCTTGTGACGGAAAAGCACCGATGCTGGAGACCGCTGTAATTTGATACACTCTGATGAAATTCGCATTCTCTTGCCTAGACGTTAGGACGCAGCTAGTCGTTACGTTAAAACCCTGCAAAGCGCCAGCTAATGCGGGCATACCCGCCATATTGCCGGCAGGACAAACGAAGGAGCTAGCCACTAGCACCCCATTTTCGGATGCTAAGACTTGCAGCGTAGCCCATTCTATCCCTGCTTTTGCCGCTTGATACGCCCGCGCGCCCCGAATATCCATATTGACGCTCGCCCGCTGAGTGCTGTACACCGACAACATAAACACGCCAAGTGCGGCTAATATCACTAACAAAAAAATCGCGGTAACCAAGGAAAAACCGCCTACCCTTTGCTGATTGAGCGATGGACTAATTTGGTTTTTAGGGTACATTATTCACATTCACATCGTTGTAGAGTGAGAGCGTTTCTCCCCCCTTAGTCATCTGCAATCGCATAGTCACCGTAGCGCTTCTTTCGATTGGGCCATTACTAAAGGCAAAAGTACAGGCATTCAAACCATCCGCCAATATGGAGGTCACAGCCGACCCTACTGCGGCTTCACAAACGGCGGGCGAGGCCCTAAATCCATAACGAGAAATTCGCCAAAGCGTAAGACCACCATCACCAGCGGGAATCGTCCCGGACGAGGGCAAACAAACATAGGACACTGCCTGTTCATCTTTGTCAATAACGTGAAAGCGATTGCCAGGGGAACCTAGGGTGAACAACTTTAGGGCAAAGCTCAAGTTGGTCGTCGTTGCAGCAGTTAAAGTTACACGATTGTCGGCTGCAGCATAAGCATCGGAACCAGGTATTCCTAAATTATAAATAACCACCGAATCACCCGGCACTGGAGCTAAGGCCAAAGGTCCGACAACATCAAAATTAGTGATCGGAGCCTCGGTAGTAAATGCATTAGGTGCAACTCCCGAGAAATAACGTCCGCCTGTCTTTGTAGGAATAAATTCCACGCAATTACTTGCCACACTACGCACACTATTGGGCAATGCCGAATGAATATCGCGTGAAATACGCCGCACCGCAGTATTAGCAATATCACTCAAAGCCGCACGCTTTACGTTATCCCTATATTGCTCAATTGGCCTAGACATAAAACGTGCGGCCACTACCGCGAGTATACCCGTCAAAACGATCACGATAATCGCTTCGATCAGGGTAAAACCCATTTGAAAATGCCGTGCGTGTTTCATGGCACCGACCTCGGCGCGTAACGATAACGATAGCCGGTCAAACTGACATCCACAGGGTTTGCGGTATTGGTGACCCTGACATCGATACGGATCTCGTCGCCTACCGGATTAGCTACTTCACTAACACGCACCCTGTAGGTCTGCAATCCTGGTATTGCGACACCTTGCAAATCGGTGATTCCAGTCAAATCCAAACCATTGTAATCAGCCACATGATCAAATCTCGGATTTCCTGTGCGCGTTTCACCAGCTGTAGATGTTGGTACGCTAGCGATGCTTATTTGGGGGGCGCCACCACAGTCAGTCCCCGCCTGTGCAATGGCAACGTTCGCGTCATCTGGATCACAAATCGTAAACGCTTGCAATTCAATCTCGTCCAACATCGATTCTGCAATCGCCAACGCTTGCTTTTCAAGAATAGGGTCGGCACTGGCGACTCCCGTTAAATTCATGATACGAGTAATCCCAATGATGGCGATACTGATGATCAACATGAACATAATCAACTCAATCAAGGTGACGCCGCGCATTCGATTAATGGACATAACCTGTCACCCCCTCAACCACAATCGTGCCGGTCGTGCCAACGCCAGTCTGTAGAACTTGTATTGAGACACTAGGATCAGTAGCTAAACGCCCCAGTGGAGAAAATGAAAATGAAGTTGCCGCGCCAAATGTCACGCCGTTCGGCGCAGTCATGGAATAAACCACACTGCCGTTAGGCTCTAGCACCAGCGGCGCAGTCGAACAGTCTGGTGTGGCACCGTCATAAGCGAGACAAATAGAGGTAGCGCTAATTTGCACCCAAACATTGCGTCGCTGTGCAATAGCAAGTTTTTGCGCATACCGTATCATGTTTTGCGTTTGGTCAAAAAAACCTACCGACTCAAAGTCCACCCGATTGGCAAATCTGGGAGCCACTATCGCAGAAAGTATTCCGAATATGACAATTACCATGATCAGTTCCATCATGGTAAAACCCTTGTCTCTCCGGTCAGTACATGATTGCCCAGTGGCTTGCACACCCAGCTTTACATACGATATACACGATGAATTGAGACTAGGTTCACACATGAGCTTACTTTACGCAGCAAATTACATAAAACAGTTAGAAGAAACCTAGTCTACATCCACTTTCGGTTATTAAGACCCGACTTAAGTACAGTTTGCCGCAACAACACCTGCATTACTATACGTAGGCGGAGCACCTAGCGCCGTTGGTACTGTATAAGTGACCGCACAAAGAGGATGACTAGCATCGGATGAAACAGTAAAGACCGTTGCCGAAGTCGCCGTGAGCACATAGTCGGGCGACGAGAGTCCCGCTGCCGACCCGATCGCTGCTACCGCAGTCGTTGGGTAGGCATTATTCATTAAAATCGTTTGCAACTCCATTGTCACTGAGGCGGCCGGCCCTAATTGTTGCGTCAATTGCAGCGAATGCGCCAAATTGGCGCCTGCTTTTAAGGAAGCCAGGGCACCATTCATCTTAGCGATCCTTGCCTCCACTTGTAATGCGGCAAATCGCGGCAATGCATACGCAGAGAGCAATCCTAAGATAGTGATTACGACGATCAATTCGATCAAGGTAAAACCATGTTGTTTAGACTTCATAACATCCTCTTCATTTATCATTAAGCTTACCTGAGTAAGCTTACTTTTTGAATACACTTAAAAAACACAAATCATTTCACTACTGCAACATCTCATATGATAACAAAGTTTCTGTTGATCTTCCGCAAATGCCACTCACTTAACAGTAAAAGACGCATTAAAAAAACAACAGTCATTACTTTTTAAGTGCGACTTTACCCAAGTCCCAAATCGGTACAAAAATGCCCAAAGCGAGGATCAATACCATAATTCCTAATGCGACGATCAGTATAGGCTCAATATTGGACGAGAGCGTCTTAAGTTCATACTCCACTTCGCCCTCATACATGCCGCCGATCTCATCCATCAAATCGTCTAACATGCCGGTCTCTTCGCCCACCGCAATCATCTGCAAGACCACAGGCGTGAATACCTTAGAAGCCGTAGCCGTACGTAAAATACTGTCACCGCGTTCCACTCCATCACGCATTTGTTCTACGCTGGCAGCAATAAAAGTATTATCCACAGTGCTAGCGACTACAGTCAGTGCGTGCACTATGGGAACACCACTCTTACTCGAAAGCGCAAAGCTACGGGCAAATCGCGCCAAGGTGGCTTTCGAAACGATGCGTCCAAAAATCGGCATACGCAGCAAAAATCGATCCCACCAAAACCGACCGTCTTTGGTGGAAATAAAGCTTTTAAACGTAACGATGGCGGCAATCGCACCCACCAATAAGAGCAGCCAATAATTGACAAAAAATTTCGAGGTTCCAAGCAAGATTCTCGTCATCAACGGCAACTCGGCGCCAAAGCCAGCGAAGACTTTCTCAAAAGCGGGAATCACAAAAATATTCACCACGATCATCGCGACTAACATCGCAATCATCACGAACATCGGGTAACGCAAAGCGGTTTTGACACGATTACGCATCTCGCGTTCAAACTCTAGGTGCTCGGACAACCGTAAAAAAATTTCATCTAGGCGCCCGGTCATTTCACCGACCTTAACCATGCTGACATAAAATAGTGAAAATACGGTCGGGTGTCGGCGCATCGCAGCCGACAGTTCACGCCCACTATCCAAAGCTTCGCGCAGATCGCTGATCACGGCCCCGAATGCGGGTTTCACAGCAGACTCTTGCAATCCGGTGAGCCCACGCATTATTGGCACACCT
>JAIELM010000314.1 GCA_019752975.1 Undibacterium sp.
TAATAAATAAGCATAAATTATCATAAGTTAAAAAATAAAATTCAATATTTAAGCAATAAAAGCAAACTTTACTTTAAGAGAATAAATATATTCAAATAATTAGCAAATATATAATAAAATGAATTTAAAAAATTGAGTACCAGCTGGGTAAGATGAAAAATGTATTATTGAAAAACAAGCGATTCGTTACGCCCAAAAAAATTCACGGCACACTTTTACTTACGCTCCGGTGATCACTGAAAGACGCTACACTTTTCCACCCTAGATTGCTGACAGGTCTTGCGTTTTTATAGGGCGTCTAATGCTTGAGCTATGTCGGCAATCAAATCGTCCACGTCTTCCAAGCCGATATTAAAGCGCACTAAGATGCCTTGCTCGGTCCAATAATTGCGCATTTTTTCTATACGATAAGGGACACACAGGCTGTGCGATCCACCCCAACTAAAACCGATTTTAAACAGCTTAAGACTATTCACAAATCGATCAGTTTGTTCTTCCGTATATTTAGCATCAAAGAGCACCGAGAACAAACCAGCGGCTCCGGTAAAATCACGCTTCCAATTAGCGTGTCCAGGACAATCTTCAAATGCAGGATGTAAGACCTTAGCAATTTCTGGACGTGCTTTCAACCATGTAGCAACGGTTCTGGCGGCTTTATCGTGAGCATCAAAACGGAGTTTAAGCGAAGATAAATTACGCAAAATCAAATAAACATCGTCCATCCCTACCCCAAAACCCAAGCGCATATGGGCAGTCATTAAACGATGATAGAGCGCTTCATCTTTAGTAATCACTGCCCCCATCAAGACATCCGAACCGCCGCTTTGGTATTTAGTCAGTGCTTGCATAGAAATGTCTGCACCTTGTTCAAAGGCTTTCAGGGCAAGGCCAGCCGACCAAGTATTATCTAATGCGACCAAAACTCCACGCTGGTGCGCCGCTTGGCAGATCGCCCCAATATCCGGCACTTCCATGGACACAGAACCAGGGGCTTCAACCCAAATGAGCTTAGTGTTTTCTTGAATCCAATCGACGATATCCCCACCTATCATCGGCGGATAAAAACGTACAGATATACCAAAATGTTCACGCATCCAATGACCTAATTCGGCATTGGGGCCATAGGCATTATCAGGCACAAGCAGATCGTCTCCGCTTTTCAAAAGCGCCATATTTACCAAGCTAATGGCAGCCAATCCGCTAGGGGTTAACACACAATGATTGCCACCCTCAATACTGGCTATTTGCGCCTCTAAAGTAAAACTTGTGGGCGTCCCATGCAAGCCATAGGTGTAAGCTTGTTTGCTCAACCATGTGCGCTGGCGCATATTAGCAACGTCTTTAAAGACGACCGTGGAAGCGTGGTGAATGGCACTAGGAAAGCCACCAAAGTCAGTCGGCGCTTGATAGGAATGATGGATGATGTTGGTGTTAATACCGGGATTATTAGTCGTCATTATTCGTCACTATTCGTCACTATTCGTCACTATTCGTCTCAAAAATTGCAATTATTCATATCACTGTGTAAGCCGTCTTTCCCGAGTGCTTCAATCGGGAATCTCGGGTGTTTTGTTAAGCAACGAACGCCACTGGATTGCCGACTAAAGCGTCGCGAATGACATAAAGGAGAATTTGCGTGAACTCTTTTTCAACGCTGTCATAGTGAGCTGAACAATTATCCAAAATTTTTTGAAGACTCCACATAACACGAGCAAGCACTAAACTTAAACCGCTTCACCCCATAAATCATGTGCATCCGCGGCAGTGATGGTGACATCAATAAATTCACCAACTTTTAATTTACGATGTGGCTCAAACGGTGGTTTGACGTAGACTACGCCGTCGATTTCTGGGGCATCAGCACTGCTACGGCCTACGCCACCACTTCTATCCATGCTGTCTATCAATACCCGCATAGTTTTACCGATTTTGGCTTGTAGACGTTTCTTAGAAATCGTCTCTTGCAATTCCATCACACGGCGGCGACGATCTTCTCTGATGTCATCCGGCACAGGATTAGCTAAATCATTGGCCGTTGCACCATCAACAGGAGAATAGGCAAAGCAACCCAAGCGATCAATTTCAGCTTCTTTCAGGAAGTCCAACAAGTATTCGAATTCTTCTTCAGTCTCACCCGGAAAACCGGCGATAAAGGTAGAGCGTATAGTGATTTCTGGACACATGGCGCGCCATGCTTTAATACGTTCGCTATTTTTCTCGCCACTGGCTGGACGCTTCATGCGTTTTAACACATCAGGGTGTGCATGCTGCAGCGGCACATCTAGGTAAGGCAGAACATGACCATTGTTCATGAATGGGATAATCTGATCCACGTGTGGATAAGGATAGACATAATGCAGACGAACCCAAGCGTCGTAGCGTTTGGCCAATTCACCCAAAGCTTCGACCAATTGCGTCATATGGGTTTTAATTGGCTTGCCATCCCAAAATCCAGTTCTAAATTTAACATCCACGCCGTAGGCGCTAGTATCTTGGGAGATCACCAGTAATTCTTTCACGCCTGCTTTATACAAATTCTCAGCCTCGACCAACACGTCGCCAATGGGGCGCGAGACCAAATCACCACGCATAGAAGGAATAATGCAGAAACTACAGCGGTGATTACAACCTTCGGAAATTTTCAAATAAGCAAAATGCTTGGGAGTGAGCTTGACTCCTTGCGGTGGCACAAGATCGATGAAAGGCTCGTGTGGCTTAGGCAAATGAAAATGAATGGCGCTCATGACTTCAGTCAAAGCGTGTGGACCAGTCACCGCTAACACCTTAGGATGAATAGCCTTAATCATGTCGTTGCCATCAGCATCTTTCTTCGCGCCTAGACAACCAGTAACGATGACTTTACCATTTTCGCTCAAAGCTTCACCGATGGCATCCAAAGATTCTTGAACTGCTGCGTCGATAAAACCGCAAGTATTGACGACCACCAAATCAGCACCATCATATGATTTAGCAGTCTCATAACCCTCAGCGCGCAATTGCGTGAGAATTTGTTCCGAATCGACCAAGGCCTTAGGGCAGCCTAAAGAGACAAAACCAATCTTGGGCGTTGTGGCGAATGGATTTGGAGAGGAAATGTTGTCGTTTGGCATAGAAAGTGGCTATAAAAAGAGGCGAAAAGAGGCGCTGATTAATCTGCTATTGTACCCTTTTTTGCTGCCCCTTTTTACCACCATTGTTCCACGCTCTTTATCCACACTTTATTTACTACTGAGTTCGTAACTTAATTTAATCCCCTCTTGCTTGGCAAGTACCGCGACCTTAGGGCGACTTTGTAACATGGGGTCGATTTTGGCAATGCTGCTAGGTAGCGAAACACGCGTTTGGGCTTGTAGCGCGCCCCAACTTACTGCGCTGACCAAGCCGATACTAAGTATCACGCCAAATAGCGCTGGAGCACTGATACTGCTACGTTTAATCGCTGGCGTGAAGCTGGTCAAATTCAACTCCACGGGAACTGGCGCTGTGGAGAGAACTTGTTTGGCGCTTTCACACCAATGTTGATGTTGCGCTTGATCTTGGGTTAAACGTTCTATCAGTTTTGAAGTTAAGTCGGCGGCAGATTTTTTTTCATCGTCCAAATTTTTCTGTATCGCCTTGGCACGATTTTTTTGCTCCTCTACTTTATTTTTCAATTCTCGTTGTTGCGCTTGTGCTTGCAAAATCAGTTCGTTTTCATAAGCGATTTTCTCATTCTGCAATTCCAAAGCAATTTGCTCTTGTTCTATCCTCTGCTGAACGAGCACCTGAGCAGCGTGCTCAGCCTGCGTGTTTTCGGCAATTTTCTCCTGCAAAAGTGCTTCTAAATTTTGCTGTTTACGTTGATAGTCATTACGTACTTCTTCCAATTTCGCTTGTGCTTGTTCTGAGCTTACGCATTCAAGTTCGGCGCGGGCATGAACGATACTCAGTAATTGGGTCTCGGTCTGTAATTTATGCTCGATATCACTGACCGCTGCTTGATGTAAAGCGATATTCTCGCGTTCCAACTTGAGCTGAATTTGGCACTTTTCGGCTTGCTCTGTTTCTAGAGATAATCGCTGCATTTGCGCTTGTTGTAACTCAAGAAGCTGATCGACATTGCTTTGTGCAAGCGTGCTCAATTCTTGCTCGCTCTCTGCTGTTTGCTCGGCTAATTGCCTAGCCTCACGCTCGACGGCAATACGATTTTGCAAGGCAATTTTTGCTTCTTGTTCGGCGAGGATACGGTTTTCGCATTCTGCTAAATATTCTTGTTGAACTTGGTTACGCAGCAAGATGGCCTCAGCCAAAGTCTGTTCCGCGACGATTTTTTGCTCCGTCAATTGAAATTCATGACGCTGACTAGCTAAATTTTCTTGTTCAAAATCTTTTAAAGCCTGTGCTTGCTCGACCCTTGCTTCGATAATGGTCAAGGCAGTTTTTTGTGCATCAGCGTGCTCTCTTGACGCAACAAATAGGGTATTTCCTTGGGCGAATTTTTCTTGTATCAACTGTGCTGCGACTTCTTCCTGTTCCGCCCTTTGACGCTCGGTTTCGGCCAACATCGATTCATAGCGCAGTCTCTCAGTCAATGCGGCAATAGCACGTTGCTCATCTTGAATCTTGGCTTGAATTTCCTCACACAAAGTCTGCTCT
>JAIELM010000282.1 GCA_019752975.1 Undibacterium sp.
GGTGGAACCACCTATATAAGCTGACCGCAGTGACATATTACTTTCCTTACTCATTTTTTTCGATAAGTGATAATTTACCGACTTCGAATCGTGATGTCTTGACGATAGTACCAAGTTCCATGACGAATTCTGCACATCTCAAGGATATAAATAAAAAAAGGCCTGCCAATGCTGGCAAGCCCAAAAATACCTTCATTTACAAAATATATTACAGTCTAGCTGTAATCAAGCGTCCCAATATCGCCACGCCTTCACGGATTTTTTCCGGCGAGACGGTCACAAAACTCAGACGCAAAGTATTTATTTCAGGCTCATTAGCATAAAAAGGTCCACCCGGCACAAAAGCGACATTATGTGCGATCGCTTCGTCCAACAAGGTCTTACTATCGATATGCGCGGGCAAGGTCACCCAAACAAACATGCCACCTTCTGGCTTAGTCCAAGTCACAGATTCCGGAAAATACTCGCTCATTGCTTGCAACATGACTGCGCACTGACGGGAATACAGCTCACGTATATTGGGGATATGTTCCTGCAAGAAGCCATCTTTAATTACTTCGTACACGACCATTTGGGTCAAGGTCGAGGTATGCAAATCAGCGGCCTGTTTTGCTTGCTCTAATTTGCGGATCAATGCTGTTGGTGCAACGATGTAACCCAAACGTATGCCCGGCGTTAAAATTTTAGAAAATGATCCGGTATAGATAACGCCATTAGGATTCATGTTCAAGAGTTTTGGTAGCGGTTCGCCACTATAACAAAGATCACCGTAGGGATTATCCTCTATCAATGGTATGCCCATATTGGCGCAGACTTCCACCAATTCAGTTCGTCGTTCTATCGACAAAGTACGACCAGTCGGGTTTTGAAAATTTGGTAGTGCATAGAATAGTTTTGCTCCTTGACCACGAGCCGCGACTGAGGATGGGATAACACCACATTCATCCATCTCAACCGAAACAAATTCGGGTCTATACACTGAGAAGGCCTGCAAAGCGCCTAAATAACTGGGTGTTTCAACCAGGATCTTACTACCCTCATCGACTAACACTTTACCGAGTAAGTCCAAAGCTTGTTGTGACCCTGAAACCATCAAGACTTGGTCTGGCGTTATTTTGCACTCGGAAGTGGACAAAGAATCGGCAATGAATTGACGCAGCAATGGATAACCATCAGTGGGTCCGTATTGCAAGGCCGTTTTACCGTTTTGCGATAAGACTTTATCAAAGGCTGCTCGTATACGCTCCACTGGAAAGGTCTCTGGCGAAGGCAAGCCACCCGCAAAAGAAATCACCTCTGGACGCATAGTCACTTTAAGAATTTCACGAATCGCAGAGCTTTGTAATTGCTCTGCACGTGCTGAAAATTTCCAGTCTATGGGTTTTATATTTTGCAGGTTCATATATTCAAATTCAATTCAAAAAATAGTTAACTACTCAATTTCGGCGATCATCTCAATTTCAACACATGCTCCCAAAGGGATTTGTGCCACTCCAAAAGCAGAGCGGGCATGTTTGCCTTGTTCGCCAAAAACTTCACCAATGAAATTAGAAACGCCATTGGTCACCAAATGATGCTCAATAAACTCCGGCGTGGAATTAACTAAGCACATCACTTTAACGATGCGTTTAACACGGGTCAAATCACCGCCACAAGCATCCTGCAAAGTAGCCAACAAATCTATACCTACCGCTCTGGCCGCCTGTTGTGCTTCTTCTGTTTGCATATTTTTACCCAACTGCCCTACCCACACCATACCGTCACGTTTAGCAATGTGACCGGAGATGAAGACTGTGTTACCCGTTCTGGCATGCATCACGTAAGCACCAACAGGAACCGCTGCAGCTGGCAATTCGATATTGAGTTCTTTTAATTTGTCGTAGCAAGTCATCGTACTATCCTATTAATTAACGTCCATTTTTTGACTTACGCAAAGCATTTCCTGCTTGTCCCGCCTTGGAAACTTGCGACTGAACCACAAGCGCTCTGTAGTACTCACGTAAGGGCTAGAGGTCTAAGACCAGTAACCGCTATTGTACGGTGCTAGGCCTAAGATGAATACCCTCACGATGGGAATTAGTCAGACCACGTTGTAGGCTATCTTTCTCGATTAAGCTCTAGAAAATGGTACAAAAGAAAATTTGAGTGAACACATTCTCAACTCACTCACGATGACTAGGCACAACAATATACTCGCTATTTGATGCAAGTAAGCGCACGGCAATTTGTGCTATGCTACGACGAATAGCCAGTACAGTGCCTATACAGTTAACAAATAGATTTCACACTGTCACGGCATTCTCACCAATACAAAGGAAAACACAGACGATGCGTTCCAGTCCCAATTTAGCGGCTACCAGCATGGTTTCCCGTGATTCTAGCGCCTCCTTAGTAGAGCAAATCGTGCATTCAGTAACTTGTCGCATAGACGATAAATTACTCCGTACTGGTTCACGCATGCCATCTATACGTCAATTCGCGGATGAACAAAAAGTGTCTCGCTTTACCGTCGTGGAAGCGTATGATCGCTTGGTCGCCAACGGCTATTTGGAATCGCGTCGTGGTTCTGGTTTTTTTGTACGTGAGCGTGCCTCCCTGCTTAAACATACTAATATAGTTAGTCCGACGATTCCCACATCACAGCATCCGGACGTGGTTTGGTTGATTAGAAATATGTTTAGGCAGTTGCCACCACAAAAAATGCCCGGTTCCGGCCTACTTCCTCACGAATGGTTAGATGGTGAATTGGTCGCAAATGGTCTGCGCTCGGTGAGTCGTTTAAATCAAAATTTGCTTTTGCATTATGGAACCCAGCAAGGATTTTTACCTCTACGCCAACAACTGCAACTTAAGCTAGCCGAAATTGAGGTCGCCTGTGCGCCTGAGCAAATCGTGATGACCAATGGTGTCACCCAAGCACTCGACCTCGTAGCGCGTGAATTTACTCAAGCCGGCGACACGATATTTGTGGACGATCCAGCGTGGTTTTTAATGTTTGGTACCTTTGCCACTTTGGGCTTAAAGCTCATCGGCATTCCACGCCTGCATGATGGACCCGATGTAAGCAAATTAGCAGAGCTCGCCGC
The DNA here is from genome assembly GCA_019752975.1 of Undibacterium sp. GTDB lineage: Bacteria > Pseudomonadota > Gammaproteobacteria > Burkholderiales > Burkholderiaceae_D > Undibacterium. Next base: position 3,087 of record JAIELM010000282.1, read on the forward strand.
CCTGCACAAACCTAAACTCTACATCGTCCATTCGGTCTTACATAATCCGACCTCCACCTCGTTGTCGGCGGCCAAAGCTTTTCAAATTTTAAAGACCGCCGAACTACATGATTTTATGATTGTGGAAGATGATATTTATTGCGACCTGCATCCCGGCTCTAGTGTTCAACCGGCCACCCGTTTAGCGGCACTTGATCAACTAAATCGTGTGATCTATCTTGGCGGATTTTCAAAAACCTTGGCAGCAAATTTGCGCGTCGGATTTATCGCCACTTCACCTGACACGGCGATACGATTGTCTGACAGAAAAATGCTATCGACCTTAACTACTAACGAAATTAGTGAGCGAGTCGTACACAAAATTTTATCTGAAGGTCATTATCGTAAACACGTAGATCGCATACGAGTAAAGTTAGACGGTGCACGAAACGAGGTCACCGCCAAAGTGGAGAAACTCGGCATGAAAGTGGAATACCGTACGCCGGCAGGAATGTTTTTGTGGGTAGAAACCGGAGTGGATACCATCGCCTTAACTGAAAAAGCCTTGGAGCAAGGCATTCTCATTGCACCCGGTAGCCTATTCTCGCCACACCAACTTCCATCGACACATATGCGGCTGAATGTAGCCGCGCTGTCTGATGAAAGCGTTTGGCGTTTTTTTAAGAACGAATTAAACTAAACTGAAAACCGCTCCTCACTACTCACTACTCACTACTCACTATACAGGGGGCGGAGCAGAGTATAGGAGCTTTAGCTAACAAGCCCAACAATTCTTCAATCCACCAAACCATCTACATCACGTATTTTATTTAATGCCTCGTCGATTCTATCGACGGCGATCACTTGCAAGCCATCGATCTTTTGTTTAGGCGCGTTCGATTTTGGTATCATGGCAATTGAAAAACCCAATTTGGCCGCTTCGCGCAAGCGCTCTTGCCCTCTCGGTGCGGGTCGAATTTCTCCAGCCAATCCCACCTCACCGAAGACCACTAAACCACGCGGCAAGGGTTTATTACGCATAGACGAATTAATTGCCAACAAAACGGCTAAATCGGCGGCAGGCTCGGTGATTTTGACACCGCCTACCGCATTAATAAATACGTCTTGATCAAAGGCTGCTACTCCTGCGTGCCTATGCAAAACCGCCAGTAGCATGGCTAAGCGATTTTGATCTAGTCCGACCGACAAGCGTTTCGCATTGGGTGCATGTGAAGTATCAACTAGCGCTTGAATTTCAACTAATAAAGGCCGAGTTCCCTCCTGAGTGACCATTACACAAGAGCCAGCTACTTGGGTATCATGTTGGGACAAAAACAGTGCTGACGGATTGGATACGCCTTTTAAACCACGCTCAGTCATGGCAAATACACCCAATTCATTGACGGCGCCAAACCGGTTTTTGATCGCTCGGACTAAGCGAAAACTGGAATGGGTGTCACCTTCAAAATACAAAACCGTGTCGACGATATGCTCTAAAACACGCGGCCCAGCTAGTGCACCTTCTTTGGTGACATGACCGACTAAAATCATCGTGATATTCATCGT
>JAIELM010000206.1 GCA_019752975.1 Undibacterium sp.
TCTAGCGGGCCTACTCGCACTCTATGTAAAGTACCAGCATCGGTAGTCTTTTCTGTGACGCTAGCATCCATGCCGACTAAGGCCAGTTTTGCACGTGCGTTCTCGGCATCAGCGGCTTCTTTAAACGCACCGATTTGTAGGAAGTAAATATTTTTATCCTCGGCTACGGGCGCTACTGGAGCCGATGCCGCCACGCTCGCGACTATCGCAGTCGATGCGGGATTGGCTTTCAGTTCAGCCACTTTCGAGGCTTCTTGAGCCTTACTGATGGCGACTTCTTTTGCTGCTTGTATTGCTGCGTCTTTGCTACCATACAAGGGCTTATTAGGATCTTGCATCTGCGTGACTGGCGCATCGGGCTTATCGGATTTGCCGTTTTTATTGGTGAAAGGAGTGGACGCTTTATTGATCACGAAGGCCACCACCACTGCAATGGACAGGCCAATGACTAAACCGATGATGATGCCCGTTAGGGTATTTCCGTATTGTCGACGCATATTGTTTACACTCATATTGTTCCTTTTATTGCGGTATTCATTGATACCGTCCATCACGCATTTCTTACCGCAAGTCTAGGGTTGGTTCGGCGTTATGTCGCTCGCTGGACAGTGGAAGGCACTACGCCTTTCCACTCTACGCTACATGCTATCAGGTGCAGATACACCGATCAAGCTTAAACCATTTCTGAGCACTTGACGGGTCGCTAGTATTAAAGCTAAACGCGCTAATTTGGTAGGTTCGTGATCCACTAAAACCCGCTCGGCATTGTAATAGCTATGTAACTCAGCGGCCAAATCACGTAGATAAAAAGCGACTTGATGAGGACCTAATTCTTCCAAAGCTTTTTCTAAAGTCTCAGGATACTCCGCCAATTTTTGTAATAACGAAGCTTCACGCGGTGCCACTAAAGGAGATAAATCGACTTCTTGCAAGGCATTTAAAACCTGATCCGAATCACTATACTGCGCGAGCATACGGCAAATTCTGGCGTGTGCATAGTGGACATAGTAAACTGGGTTTTCATCCGATTTGGCTAAGGCTACGTCGACATCAAAAACGAACTCGGTATCCGCTTTACGTGAGATCAAGAAGAAGCGCACCGCGTCCCGGCCTTTCACCACATCGCCTGCGCCTGACCATTCGATCAAATCGCGCACGGTGACGTAGGAACCAGCACGTTTAGAAATTTTGACTTCTTGACCGTCTTTCATCACGGTGACCATTTTATGCAAGACGTAATCTGGATAGCCTTGTGGCACACCCATATTCAAGGCTTGCAAACCTGCGCGCACACGGGCGATCGTGCCATGATGATCGCTACCTTGTACGTTGATCGCTTGACTGTAGCCGCGCTGCCATTTGACTAAATGGTAGGCAACGTCGGGAACGAAGTAGGTGTAAGTGCCATCGCTTTTTTTCATGACGCGATCTTTATCGTCACCATATTCTGTGGTGGCAAGCCACAACGCGCCATCTTGTTGGTAAGTCTTGCCCGCCGCCACTAGAGCATGGACCGCAGCTTCGACTTTACCATCGCGGTATAAAGACGACTCTAGGTAGTAGTTGTCGAATTTCACGCCGAATGCCAACAGATCAATGTCCTGCTCATTCCTTAAATAGGTCACTGCAAACTGGCGAATTGAATCGATGTCGTCTACATCACCACTGGCAGTGACGGGTACACCATTGCTAGCTGAGACCGTTTTTTTCGCCAGAAAATCTTGTGCAATTTCGGCGATATATTCGCCGTTGTAAGCTGACTCAGGCCAAGCAGCATCGCCGGGCGCAAAACCCTTAGTTCGTGCTTGCACTGACAAAGCGAGATTGCCGATCTGTACCCCTGCATCGTTATAGTAGAACTCACGGGTGACGCTGTAACTCTGCGCTTCCAACAAGGCAGAAAGTGCGTCGCCCAACGCGCCTTGACGACCGTGACCGACATGCAGTGGGCCGGTGGGATTGGCAGAGACGAATTCAACCACAACATTCTTCCCTACTCCTTTATCACCCTTACCGAAATTGGCTTGCTGCTGCAAAATAGTTTTGATCACCGCCTGTTTAGCCGCAGCAGTGACACGCAGATTAATAAAGCCAGGCCCAGCTAATTCCGCGCTGGCAATCAGGGGATTATTTTGCGCTAGAAGTGCATCAACGATAGCCAGCGCTAATTCCCGTGGATTTTTCTTCAAAGGCTTGGCAATTTGCATGGCGATATTGCAGGCGATATCACCATGGGTGGGATCACGCGGACGCCCTAGAGCGATAGTCGGCGCAAGTTCTGTACCTGCTAGGATGGGCGCTACGGCGGCCTGTAAACAGGCGAGGATTTCTTGCTTTTGTTGAGCTAGCATAATGAATTATTTGGTATGGGTTCGCGCCTTCGTGAATGCGAAAGCCTAATGTTGGCAATAATGTTGGAAATAATGTTGGCATTATACCGCTAGTCGAGTCATCGCCCACACTGCAGCCGATAGCTAGTTTAAAAATAGGAACTTCACAATTGCGCTGCTATTCAAACAAAGTCCTTTTTGGTAGCACTCAGTGTAAAATGTGGCGCTTCGCTTTTCACTTTGGACACCTCATGTGGTTTAAGAATTTACAGATTTTTCGCTTACCTGCACCTTGGAAAGTCGATATTGCTCAACTCAATACACAATTAGCATCGCAAGCTTTTTCTCAATGTGCTGCCAGTGATATGCAGACCGAAGGCTGGGACTCGCCACGTGGCAATGACGCTTTGGTGCATAGTGTCAACCAACAATTGCTACTACTATTAACGACCGAGAAAAAACTTTTACCCTCAACCGTAGTGAATCAAGTCACTAAAGTGCGTGCTGCTGAGTTGGAGGAGCAACAAGGTTTTGCACCGGGACGTAAGGCAATGAAGGATTTAAAAGAACGGGTAACCGATGAACTCTTACCGCGTGCTTTTGCGATTAAGCGCCAGACTTGGGTGTGGATAGATCCTGTCAACGGTTGGTTGGTGGTCGATAGTTCTAGCCCTAGCAAGGCTGATGAAGTCATCAAACTGCTGCTCAAGTGCGACAAAATCCCACTGGAAAGTCTGCGAGTTAAAGTTTCACCACAAACTGCAATGACCGATTGGTTGGTCGGCAATGAAGCTCCTAAAGGCTTCACCATCGATCAAGACACCGAACTGCGTGCTGTCACCGAAGACAAGGCCACTGTGCGTTATGTGCGCCATTCTATCGATGCAGACGATGTGCAACGACATATCGCCAACGGCAAACAATGCACCAAGTTAGCACTGACTTGGGACGATAAAGTCTCCTTTGTGCTGACCGAAAATTTAGCAATTAAACGTATCAAACCTTTGGATATTTTGGACGAAGACAAGGACACGCGGACGGCCGACGAGAACGAACGCTTTGATGCTGACTTTGTTCTCATGACCGCAGAATTGGCCAAGATGATAGATGACATTGTGTATGCTTTAGGCGGTGAATTAGCCGACGCTGTTGCTGCTTAATTTCACCTTTAAAACCTTCGCGTATCGATTTCCAGCCAGGGCTGATCTGGCTGTTTTTCCACCAAAATATAATGTCCTTGCAAACGATAATGCACTTGGCAATGGTGTCTTGGATTGGACAGGACCTTGGGATTGAGGATCACGTAGTTGTGTCCAGCTGGGTAGCGCACTGACTGAGTGACTAGCCCAGGATGCCCCTCACGGTGCAATCTCGCACCCACCGCTTGCGAATAAAGGTAGTCGCTCTTGTGCATCAATTGTGTGTGCTCTTGAGATTTCGCTCGTATGTCCAATAGGGCCGCATCACAGGCTACCGCATATAATTTACGCTCTATCGTGACTTGCTGGTGTTCAAATCCGGCATCACCGAGCAAGCCCTTGAACCAGTGGTAAGCGGTTTCAAAAATCGTCGTCTCAGCAATATCAGCGCCATACCAAACACCGAACGAACCATCAGAATAGCGACTTGCTTGCCAGTGCGCAAAAGGCCAAGCGATGGCGTTAAACCAGTGCGCGTCTTCAAACGGCCTATGAATAATCGGTGTGCTGGATTGATAGGAAAGTGGTTTGACTTCGTCCTCGACTTGCTGCGCCAAACTCCAATCGTGCGGCTCAGTGCTTAGGTCATCGAATAGATTTTGCGAGCTATGTATGGAAACAATATTGCGCATCAAATCCTGGTGTACATCCACCACGCTCAAATCGGAAAATATGCTTTGCATCAAACGGCACGCGCCCTATCTAAATAAGCACGCACCATCAATAATCCTGCGAAACCCCATTGCTTAACTACCTCAATTGGAGAAAGATTATCAAAGGCTTTATTCCGTGTACTCATCCAGCGATAAGCAAGTTCTCTATTTTGTGGAAATAAGAGGCGCAAATTTTTGTGTATACCTAAGAGATGTCCGACTCTTTCGTATTGGTCACGACTCGTTCCTATCGCCTCACCTTTACGATAGCGCGTTAGCGCAGCACGATTGCTAGTTGCGATTCCCAATAGGGCGGCTTGATCTTCGGTTGCTAGTTTCCAGTGATCGAATAAAGCCATCACCATTTTGGCGAGCGCGCCTCTATCTTGAATAGCTGGCGGCGATGGCATTTCATGAGCAAGTAGGGCGGACATTCGGTTC
>JAIELM010000340.1 GCA_019752975.1 Undibacterium sp.
AAAACATTTATCATGCCACTTTGGAAAATACAAATTTGAGAGTCCTAACGTGAGTGGTATAAAGAACGACGATGCGGTGCGACCAGATACGCCATGTGTAGCAGTATGCTCCACCACCTTCGACGACATTTGTCGCGGATGTGGTCGCACTGTGGCAGAAGTGGCGGAATGGGTGTTCATGGATCAGGATCAAAAGAATCTGGTTTGGGATAGGATACTGGCGCAAGGCTATCCACGTAGGAATCAATGAGAAATTGCAATCATTTAAGTTGCATGCAAATATTAAATTCATCGGTGACTGGTGTTTTATTGCAAAAGGGATGAGGCGATATTTGTCTTTCTCGGCGTTCTTGGCGGCTCTGTAGTGCCGGGGATGGATAAATAGTTGCAAGGAATCAAAAATAGATCAATATTTGGTTTTGTGGTTTATCGCAATATTTTATGGTGAGCAAGATCGAATTTCATGAATAATTAAGTGCTTACTTCTACAAAGTCGATGTTTTTGGTTTTTTCATGATAGGATTTCACCTCCTTTTGCCTATTTTTCATCTTTGTTCTTATTGGTGAGAAATTTTTATATATTTTTTAGATAATTTGCGATGGCTTTTATGAATAATCATTCCACTCTCCTTTGCCAAGACGCAGACTCCATATGTGATCGCGCGATCAAAAATCGGTCAAATCAGTCAAATTGGCTATCAACGGTTCGTTCCCAAGGTTTTACCTTGATCGAAATTATGATCGTCTTGGTCATCATGGGCATCCTTGCTGGTTTAGTCGTACCCAGATTAATGGGAAGAACCGATGATGCACGCGTGACGCAGGCTAAATCAGATATCTCCACCATGATGGGCGCGTTGAAGATTTATAAATTAGATAATTTACGATATCCAACCACGGAACAGGGTTTACAAGCCCTAGTGACTAAGCCGACCTCTGGACCTATTCCCAATAATTGGAAAGGCGACGGCTATATTTCCAAATTGCCCAAAGATCCTTGGGGCAACCCTTATCAATATATGTCGCCAGGATTAAAATCAGAGGTGGAGATTTTCACCTATGGGCAAGATGGGCAAGCTGGTGGTGCGGGCTATGATGCTGACATCGGATCGTGGGATCTGTAAGCCTCAGCCCTAAGCGGCGTGTCAGTTCAAATCTGAAACCTGTAACAGGGTTCACCTTGCTTGAGTTGATGGTGGTCTTGGTTATCGTGGGCATTATGCTAGGAGCGGTTTCCTTGAGCTCTATGCAAAGTCCGCGGCAACGCCTGCAAACAGAGGCGCAGCGGCTGTCAGTTTTATTGCAATTGGCGAGGGAAGAAGCGATCGTCAGAAATCGCCAGACGGCATTTGAAAGCAATGGTCAAGCCTATCAATTTTTGGTCTTGAATGAGAATAAGTGGGAGAAGATTGCCGACCTTGACACGCTGCGTGGACGAGAATTTTCACTCCCGGGTATGAAAATGACGATACAGCGGGGCGATAGCATAGACTTGAATGGTTTGCGTATCGTGTTTGGGCGTGAGCCAGTGAGTCGGCCCTTTGTCATGAACTTAGAGGTGGGTGAAGACCATGTCTCGATTAACGCTGACGGTGTAGGACATTTTGAAGTTGAGTAATTTTAAGTGAAATCCATGAGTAAGTTGAGATCACCTAGCGATCCGTATTGTGCACAACAAGGCTTTACCTTGTTGGAGGTTTTGGTCGCCCTAGTAATTGTGGGAACCGTGCTGGGTGCGAGCTTACGAGCGGTTGCTAGTCTTGCGCAAAATAGTAGTGACTTACGTGCCACGATGATGGCCAATTGGTCTGCTGAAAATCGTTTGGCGCAAATACGCCTAGGACATGAGTGGCCTCAACTCGGTGAGCGCAGCTTCCCTTGCCCACAGGCGGCTTTGGATTTGCTCTGTCAAGAGAAGGTGCTCACCACACCCAATCCCGGCTTTCGCCGCGTGGAAGTGCAAGTTTTTGCTAGCAATAATTTACAACGGCGTTTAGCTAAATTAAATCAAGTGGTGCCTAATGCACCTTAATTTACGCAAACCTGAGCTTGGCTTCACGCTGATTGAATTACTGGTCGCGATCGCCATACTAGCCATTATTGCCGTGATGGGCTGGCGAGGCTTGGATAGTATTATCCGAGCGCGTGTGACACTTAATCGAGAATTAGACCAAAGTCGTAGCGCGCAAATTAGTTTTGTTCAACTAGAAAATGACTGTGCTCATTTGGTTAGCGAGACTCTTTTGCCAGGGCGTGAAAATTTACGTGCCTTCGCCAATCAATTGATCCTCATTCGCACCGTATATGAAGAGAACCAAGCAACCCGTTTGCAAGTGGTGGGCTATCGTATGGTGGATGGAATATTTAGTCGTCGGGAATCTTTACCTACGCGAGACTTACAAATTCTGGACGGCGACTGGGAAAATGCGATCACAGGTAGAGACAATATGCCTGTGGTCAAGCTCCAAAAAGACATCAGTCTATTCGAAATGCGGACTTGGAATCCGGATGAAAATACTTGGCGCATTGCTGGGACTGATGTCGCTGTGACGCCAAGCAATGCTGGTAAAACGAGGCTAGGCAGTAAGCCCGTACCCAGAAAAACGGGACTAGAAGTATCGTTGCAAATACGCGACCAAGCTTTTCCCTTACTGAAGATTTTTTTGCTGGGGGAAGCGTGACCATCTATTTTCCTAAGACTGACATTCAGCACCAGCGTCAGCACCAGCGTCAGCACCAGCACCAGCACCAGCACCAGCGCGGCGTAGCGGTGGTAACAGCATTGTTGTTGACCACGCTCGCTATTACCATTGTTGCCAGCCTGTTTTGGCAACAACAGGTGCAAGTGCGTTCGATAGAGAACCAACGCTTTCAGTTGCAAAAAAAATGGGTTCTGCGTGGTGGCCTAGATTGGGTAGGTATGATACTCAGAGAAGATTTGAATACCAGCGGTCAAAACGATAATTTAACCGAACCCTGGGCGGTGATCGTCTTACGCGATCTTAAGTTGGATCAGTTCATTGAAAATGGTCGGGCAGACGGTGAAGAAAGTGAAGCTAGTTTATCGGGAAAAATCTCCGATGCGCAAGCCAAATACAATCTGACTAATCTTTCCCGAGGGGGCGTGATCGTTCCTAGTGAAGTCAAAGTACTCGCCAAACTTTTAAGTAATTTGCAGCTTGATCCAGCTCTCGCACCTGCCGTGGCCAACTTGGTCGCAAAAACGCAAGGTATAGAGGTCGCTCCTCCAACAGATCCGAATGGGGCAAATAACGGCAAGACACCTGCTGGCCCAGGATTAGGTCAAGGGCCTGTCATTCCTGGCGTGGTCACCAGTTCAGCCTCGGGTGCGAGCCCAAGCACAGATACTATGGGGATCATAGCGAGCGAAGCACAGTATATGAGTTTTAGTCAGCTAGACGATTTGTTGTCAGTACCAGGATTTAATTTGGAAATGATTGCAAAGTTAAGGAACTTTGTTACAGTATTGCCGATTCGAACCAAGGTCAACATTAACACCACAAGCGCAGAAGTGTTATCTGCGCGCTTAACCAATGTCAGTATGTCTGAAGCGGCCTTGATGATTGCGCAGCGAGATCGGGTTTATTTCAATAATCTCGGCGATGTGCAAAATAACTTTCCGACGAAAGTACAGGCGAGCGATGGCGATAATATTGATGTTAAGACCGAGTATTTTTACATTAATGCCATCGTTAAATTAAGCGGTTCGGTACTTGAGGCCAATGCCCTGTATGAACGCAAACCACAAAAAACCAAGGTACTTTGGGTAAAAGAAAATTAAAGGGAGAACATGGCAAGTACGCTCTACATACAACTGGTTTCTAAATCGTTTGCGGAACAAAGCGACGATTGGCACAAATTAGCATTTCCATTTTGTTTGGTGGCTGGTAATCCGCTCGACAACGCCGCCGGAAAAACAATATTGCAGCAGGGGAAACAGAGTTTTTCTGATTTAAGTGAAATCGCACAAAATGCCAGTTCGGTGGTGTTACTGATGGCAGCCTCTGACGTTAGCGTTATGAAGGTGAAGGTCCCACCGATACCCTACGCTAAAATTAAGTTGGCTTTGCCTAATCTGTTGGAAGAGCAATTGTTAGCCGATCCTAGCGATTGCTTGTTTGTCTCAAATCCGCCTAAAGATGGAGTCTGCCTAGTCGCAACTATCGCCCGTTCATGGATGGAAAAAGTCTTGGCTGCTGCAGCTGTATTGGGCGCGCGTAGATTGTCTGCTTACGCGATGTCTAAGTCACTCTTGCAAGAGAATGGTGAAACTTCGATTTTGATTGAGAGTGCATCTGAAGTAGCGACTCAATTAAACTTAAGTTTTAAATTTCCTGATCAGCTCGCGGCTGGACTGACGGTGGATACTGGTGCCAGTGCAGCAAATTCGCCCGAGGTATGTCAACAAATTAATGATACGGTTCAATTATTAGCGCCACAAGGCGCGTATCATTTTTATGTCGATGCGGCCATGCTAGCGCCTTTGCAAGCGAGCTTGGCGGAAAAGTTAAATGAGGAAATCGCCAATCCGCTTGAGGTTCCACCTGCGCCGAAATTTAGTGTCTTGAATTGGCACCATAAGATTGCTGGTATGGATG
>JAIELM010000227.1 GCA_019752975.1 Undibacterium sp.
ATCGCCTCCAGTCCTGTTACGCCGGTGGTTGCGGCCGCCAGTGAGAGTGTGCCGTTATACGAGGTGCCCGTCATACCGACCTTGCCGGTAGCCCAACTGGCCTTAAGTTCTTGATTTCCATCTCGGGTGGTATATCCTTTGGCACGACCATTGAGCCAGTCGATGACTGCTTTTGGCGCTAGCTCCTCAGGTGCACTGCCAATTGTTGGGCAACCTTGAGATAAACCCGTGCCCGGTGCTTCTGAATGCACCACCGCAAAACCGCGCGGTAGCCAAGTATCGATTTCTGATTTTGAAATTTCCGGACGCACCGGAATAAATGTCGCGGCGATACCGACTGGACGTGTCGGTGGTGTGGCACCGAGTTCCTGATTCACATCCCACATTTTTTGATTTTTCATGGTGCCGGCAAAGTAGGGTGAAGACTCATACACCACCGCCACTTTTAAGCCTTCCGTCTCGGTCTGGCGTGGTCGCGTTACATCCACATGAACCCGATCACGTTTGCCATCACCGTCACTGTCAAATTCGGTTTCAACCCACAGTTCTTGCTTGATCCACAGGGTTTTGTCGTTAAATTCCGGTACGATACTGGCTTGTCCATTGACGAACACTGGGGTGGTTTTTTTTGTATTGTTTTCCTGCGCTAGGGCGAAGGCGGTAGTCGCACTCAAGGACGCTGTAAGGCTGACCAACATCATCGAGCTAACACCATGACGTAGAGTGTGTGTGGATAAAGAAAACATTAAATTCATAAAAATTTCCTGAAGTAGGGGGAATCTCTGAGATCAACAATTAATATATTAGTTGCATATCGAGGAGAATAACCCGAAATGCTGAACGAGATGTGCTTATTTTGATTCACATTGTCGTGCAGTGTCGTGCAGTGTCGTGTAGTGTCGAGCTTGAGTGAGTGCTCCACTGGCGAGGGCAGGCGCAGCTGAAATTTCCTTGATCATGCGATCATCTGAAGCGCGCAAGTTTGTTCAGCCCGTTCGCGCATAAATTCTTCAAATTGTTCAGCGCTTAAGGGCTGTGAAAAATAATAGCCTTGCACTTCATCGCAGCCTTGCTCACGAAGGAAATTCAATTGCTCTTCTGTTTCTACACCTTCCGCGATGGTTTGCAAACCGAGGCTATCGGCCATACTAATAATCGCACTGACGATGGCTTTGTCTTCTGGATCGCTACCAATATCACGAACGAAGGATTGATCGATTTTGAGCTTGTAGACTTTGAATTTTTTTAAGTAACTCAGTGACGAATAACCCGTACCAAAATCATCGATGGACATCCGCACACCGCTGATAAATAGGTCATTCATTAAGGCGATAGCGCGCGGTGGATCGAGCATGGCCACCCCTTCGGTCAGTTCTAGTTCTAGATATTTATCCTCCAGTCCCGATCCGTGGAGGATTTGCATAACGATTCCTGATAAGTCGGAATGGCGAAACTGGATCGCCGATAAATTCACTGCCATCACCAAATCATCCCATCCATGTTCATGCCATTTTTTAACTTGGTGAATTGCGGTGTGTAAGACCCATTCGCCTATCGGTAGAATGAGTCCGGTTTCTTCCGCAATCGGAATAAATTCTGCTGGTGATACCGAGCCAAGTTCACTGTGTGTCCAACGTAGAAGCGCCTCAACGCCAACCACCGTTCCACTGATAAGATTAATCTGCGGTTGATACACGACATGAAATTGATTGCGTTCCAAGGCGTGGCGCATGGCTGTGACGAGTTCTAAATGGCGTCCCGAACGGGCTTGCATCTCTTGGGTAAAAAATCGGAAACGATTGCGTCCGTCTTGCTTAGCACGATACATTGCAGCATCGGCATTTTTAAGCAGGGTTTCGAGATCTTCGCCATCCTCTGGGTACATCGCGATACCGATGGAAGCCGATACATTAAGTTCGTACTGCCCTATTTGATGAGATTCTCCAATAGTACACAATAGTTTTTCAGCGACACGCTCAGCGCCAGCCTCTGTGATGCCGGGTAAAAGTAAAATAAATTCATCGCCTCCTAGGCGAGAGATGGTATCTTCCTCCCGCAAAATATGCCGTAGCCGAGACGCCAAGCTAATTAACATCGCGTCGCCTGTGCTATGGCCAAGAGAGTCATTGATGTTTTTAAAATGGTCGAGGTCAAAAAAGATAATCGCCAATTGCGTACCGAAGCGTTTTGCGGAAGAGCATCCCATACGTACATGTTCTTCCAGTAAAGCGCGATTTGGTAATCCGGTTAAGACATCAAAATGGGCTAAATATTGGATACGTTCTTCGGTACGTTTTTTGTCGGTAATGTCCTCTTGAATGGAGAGATAGTGCGTCACTTTACCATCCACATCACTTACTGGTGAAACGTGGGTCATTTCTATATATTCTGTGCCGCTCGTCGATTGATTGGTTAATTCACCTCGCCAACTTTCACCGCGCTGCAATTTTTCCCACATTTCTTCATAGGCAAATAACGAGGTTTTATCTGACTGTAGGATGTCTGGTCGTTTTCCCAGTACCTCACTGAGAGAAAGCCCAGTTTTGTCAACGAAGGCTTTATTGACGTATTCAATTCTTGAATCCGTATCGGTGATGACAATCACATTAGGACTTTGTTCTACTGCTTGAGAAAGTTTAATTAAGGTGCTATCGCTTCGATTTCGTTCGATCGCAATCGCTAAGAAGTGTGAGGCAATGTCAAGCAAAACTAAATGCACCGGATCGGGTTTGCTCGGTTCTTGGTGATACACAGCGAAAGAACCGAGCACTTGATTACTTGAAGAAAGAATCGGTTCTGACCAACAGGACGCCAGCTTTTCTTGGACAGCAAGGTTTTTAAAATTCACCCAATAAGGATGCATAGCGGTGTCTTCGACGATGGTACGTGTGCCGGTATACATGGTATGCCCACACGCTCCGATGGATTCGCCTATCGGTAGGCCATCAACTGCTTGTCTATAGTGATCAGGGAAGCTCGGCGCCGCGCCTATGCGCATATGTAGGCCATCTCGTTCGAGTAATAAGATAGAACAGCGGCTATTGGGAATGACCGTTTCGAGATGGATAACGACATCATGGAATAATTTCTCTAATGAGCAATTACTGGTAATCCGTTCTAACATGAAATTGCGAACAGACTCCAATTGGTAAGAACGTTTACGGCCAGCTTCTAGCTCGAAGCGGTTTAGTGCAAAGCTTAAATCCATCGCTAGCTCAATCAGTAATTGGCTAATTTCATCATCGAAGGCGTTGAGCATATCGGAATATAGACCGATCGTCCCATACACGGTTCCATTCTTAAATAGGGGAATCGCGGCACAGGATTGCCACCCATATTTGACCGCATGACTACGCCAAGGTTTGGTAATGGTGCTGTCAAAATAATCTTGACACCAAATCGGGCGTGCCTCTCTTACTGAAATGCCGCTTGCATCATTACCGAAGTGATGATTACTGTCAGATGAAAACGTGGTTTCCGACACAAACTCCACACCACTTCCGGAGGCGGCGACCGGCATGATTATTTGTGTATTGCTGTCGACTAAACCTATCCATGCCATTTTGATGCCACCATGCTGCACGATATCACTACAAATTTGCTGGAATAATTTGAGTTCACTATGGCTGCGCACTATCGCTTGATTGCATTGGCTCAGTACCGTATAAAACTGTGTCAACCTTAAATTTCTCGCCTCAACCTCACGTCGTTTTGCTTCAAGTTCTGCGAGTTGTGCTTGTGTTGTTCTGAGTAAGGCTAACACGCTACTTTTGTCATTCTTAGGAATCGCTATCGGGGTCAAAAAATCTCCCCGGCCCATTAATTCTAAATAATATTTTAATTGAGTTGCGCTGGCGCCTAATTTGACCTGTAGACCTTGATAGGCACGCCATAGAACGAGGGTCATGAAGAAGCACAGCAAAATGAATATGTAGCGTAAGCGTAGCGCGAGATCTTCGGCGCGCTGGATTTCTGCTGTTGCGCGACGATCAACCAGCGTTTCAAATTCACTGATAGGTTCCATCACACGTGCTCTAGTCGCTTGGTACACATGGTCGCTCAACATCAACGCTGCCAGTCTTTTTGTCTCGTTGAGGTCGGAAACAGGGCTGGTATCAACGCCTTCCTTAACTCCTTCCTTAACGCCTTCCTTAATGCGTTCCTGTAGGAGCATGGCTGCTTGCTCGATTTGAGTTAGTTCATCCGCTCCCATTTTTGCTGACACTAGTTTGAATAATTCCTCCTTGGTTATTTCTGCGCTTCGCATCAATTCCAGCAAGGATACAGACTGATCTAGGTTATTGTCAGGTTTTAGATCAGTCTTGGTTACCAGCCCCCAATAACTATTTTGATTGTCCAGAAGACGTGGTTGTCGTCCTTCTCTGATTGCCAAAATTTCCGTATAAAACTGTTTGGCTTTGGGATCTCCAGTGGTGATGTAGATACGTGCAAAGCGTGCCAAATCATTGACGGAATGACGCAATTCATTGCTAATAAGCTGCGCACGATAGTGATGGAAATGGGTGCGATTAATCTTTTTCTCCGCACCTACGTAAAGTGAAAAAGCGACGACAAAAGCTAATATCAGGCACAAAGGAAGCCAAAAATTG
>JAIELM010000505.1 GCA_019752975.1 Undibacterium sp.
AAGCGGGTTTTCGCTTTATACTTTGGCATCCCGAATACATAGATAGCTAAAACACATGCCTCCAGTGAAAAACCGTAAGCCTAAAGGTAGCTTTAAATTGTTCCCGCGGGGAGCACGTAAATCCGGTATCGATGCCGCTGCAAGCCCAGTGGTGAGGGCTAAGCCCAGACGTGGAATTTACTTGTTGCCGAATGCGTTTACTACCGCTGCCTTGTTCTGCGGTTTTTACGCCATCGTGATGGCAATGAATCAGGAATGGGAGCGTTCTTGTTTTGCTGTTTTCATGGCCGCCGTGTTGGATAGTCTAGATGGGCGTGTGGCACGTATGACCAATACGCAAAGTGAGTTTGGGGCGCAGTATGATAGCTTATCCGATATGGTTTCTTTTGGCGTAGCACCAGCCTTGATCGCCTATGAATGGGCTTTAAAAGGTATGGGTAAATGGGGTTGGTTGGCGGCTTTTGTATATTGCGCTGGTGCGGCACTCCGTTTGGCACGTTTTAATACCAATATCGCGGTGGTGGATAAACGCTATTTTCAGGGTATTCCTAGCCCAGCTGCGGCTGCCTTGGTGGTGGGTTTTATACTGTTAATGCAGGATTTAGCAATTGCGGGCGAGACGGTGCGTTGGTTTGCGTTTACCGTGACTTTGTTCGCTGGCTTGACGATGGTGACCAATGTGCCGTTTTATAGTTTTAAAGATGTGAATTTAAAGCGATCTGTGCCGTTTGTTGCGCCCTTGATCGTGGTGTGTATTTATGTGGCATTGGTCAGCGATCCACATAAAGTCTTGTTTGGTTTATTTGTGGGCTATGCGTTGTCAGGCTACTTGGTGTTGTTATGGCGTTGGCGTAATGGTCGTCCAGTGAGCCTGGTGCAAATGACCCATGATGAAGATACTGAGCATGATGAGCTGGGCGGGTAAGTTGGAGTAACTGTATCAAGCAAAAAATTAATTTATTCAATGCGGTGAGTAAGGCTAAAAATCGAGCGAATTTATCGGTGGCGGTGCGGTAAAACGTGACCTTATGTTGGATTTTATTTTTTTGTTTTTCCCTTGCATTTTGCGGGAATCCCCTTTATAGTCCTCGTATGAATTTTCCAAAAACGACATCTCGCGCAGCAAATGCGCAAACGATGATACCAACTAAAGCAGACCGTTCCGGCCTGCTTTTGTCGTTCAGCTTGTTAAGCCTATCCCTACTAGCACTAGCGCTACTAGCGGTCACGCGCTAAAAATCCCCTACCCCACAATTTGAGTCTTAATCACCCGTGTGCGTCTTGCAAGGGCTGGTGAAGAAGTATTCAAATTTTCGTTTTTTCTTTCAGTTTTTACTTCAACTCTGTTTTACAATCATTCATCCTTTTGGAGATAATCATGGCCGACAAACTCATCATATTTGACACCACTTTACGCGATGGCGAGCAATCCCCTGGCGCATCAATGACACGCGACGAAAAAGTACGCATTGCCCGTCAACTAGAGCGTTTAAAAGTCGATGTGATTGAGGCTGGTTTTGCGGCGGCGTCGCCGGGTGATTTTGAATCGATTAAAGCCATCGCTGCCGTGGTACGTGAGCCGATTATCTGTTCTTTGTCACGCGCCAATGACAGAGATATCGCCCGCGCTGCCGAAGCCTTAGAAAAAGCTCAGCGTAAACGTATTCATACTTTTATTGCGACTTCACCCCTGCATATGGAAATGAAGTTGCGCATGAGTCCAGATCAAGTCTTGGAGCAAGCCATACAAGCAGTACGTTATGCGCGCAATTTTACCGACGATATAGAATTTAGTCCTGAAGACGCCAGTCGTTCTGATTTTGATTTTCTTTGTCGGGTGATTGAGGCAGTGATTAAAGAAGGTGCGACAACCATCAATTTCGCTGACACCGTAGGTTATGGTGTGCCAGAGTTGTATGGTACGACTTTGAAAAATTTGCGCGAGCGCATTCCTAATTCTGATAAAGCGGTCTGGTCGGTGCATTGCCATAACGATCTGGGTATGGCAGTCGCTAACTCCTTAGCGGGCGTGATGATAGGCGGTGCGCGTCAAGTTGAATGTACCATCAACGGTTTGGGTGAAAGAGCCGGTAATACTGCCTTGGAAGAAATCGTTATGGCGGTACGTACCCGCAAAGACCATTTTAATTTGGAGATCGGCGTCGACGCCAGTCAGATTTTAACCACCTCAAAAATGGTTTCGCAAATCACGGGTTTTGCCGTGCAACCTAATAAAGCCATCGTAGGTGCAAACGCTTTTGCCCATGCTTCAGGCATACATCAAGACGGCATATTAAAGGCGCGCAATACCTATGAAATTATGCGTGCCGAAGATGTGGGCTGGAGTGCGAATAAAATCGTTTTGGGTAAATTATCTGGTCGTAACGCCTTTAAACAACGCTTGCAAGAATTGGGTATTGCATTAGATTCCGAATCGGAAGTCAATGCCGCATTTGCGCGTTTTAAAGAATTAGCCGATAAAAAATCCGAGATTTTTGACGAAGATATTATGTCGGTCGTCGCCGATGAAGAGCATTCACATGATGCCGATCACTATCGCCTAGTCTCTATCAGTCAACATTCCGAAACTGGAGAACGTTCAACTGCGGTCGTGGTACTCACCATTGCAGATAAAGAAAAAACCTGCCTAGCCCAGGGTAATGGAGCAGTCGATGCAATCGTGACGGCAATAGAATCAGAAGTAAAAAGTGAAGCTGAACTCTTACTTTTTTCTATTAACGCCATTACCGCAGGAACG
Organism: Undibacterium sp.; assembly: GCA_019752975.1. GTDB lineage: Bacteria > Pseudomonadota > Gammaproteobacteria > Burkholderiales > Burkholderiaceae_D > Undibacterium. The sequence goes on from JAIELM010000505.1 coordinate 2,759, forward strand.
CAATCGCAAGGTGAAGTCACCATACGCCTAAGCAAAGCCGGTCGCATAGTTAACGGTGTAGGAGCAGATCCAGACATCGTGGTGGCATCGGCAAAGGCGTATATTTCGGCTTTAAATAAACTGCATACTAAGGTGGAAAAATTGAATCCTCAGGTGTAAAAAATGGAAAAGAGGGAGGGAATGCCTTTCATCACGCGGCGAAGTACTCAGTCGAGTCTAGAGATGTGAACTTGATTGGTAAAGCCGAGAAACAAAATTTCCCTCGCTTTTCCGCGCTATGGATTTTGCACACAATTCTTGCGTTGAAGTCGGCCAGAATCTATGCTATAGTCGCCGCTTCGTCATGTTGGCGATATTATTTTTTTGTAAATAAGTTACTAGTGTTCACGTTAGCGAGGGTAAGAAACTCCTGCTATCGCATGTAAAGGAAAAAAGATGTCTTTCGATAAAAATGCAAAAGCCGCTATCGTAGCGGATAATGCCCGTGGTCAAAACGACACAGGCTCCCCTGAAGTGCAAGTTGCTTTGTTGACTGCACGTATCAATGACTTAAATGGTCACTTTAAATCCCATTCTAAAGATCACCATTCACGTCGTGGTTTGATCATGATGGTTAACCGTCGTAAGAGTTTGCTCTCTTATTTGAAGGGTAAAGATTTGAACCGCTATCGTTCATTGATCGAAAAACTCGGTTTGCGTAAGTAAGGTATTTTTTTGCTTAATGCAAAAAAATAGATAAAAAAAGCCTGCGTCTATATAAGCGCGGGCTTTTTGTTTTTGCGGTTTTGAAATAAAAGAAATTTTCTGCAGCGATATTTGTCAGTGAATTTCTTGTGGTGAGGTGGACGACAGTGCCTGAAAATCTGTCGGAAATAGTAGGATAATGAGAAAGGACACACTGTGTTTAATAAAATTACGAAAACCTTCCAATACGGTCAACATCAAGTGACATTGGAAACTGGGGAGATTGCCCGTCAAGCTTCTGGCGCGGTAATGGTGTCGATAGAAGACACCGTAGTATTGGCAACAGTAGTTGCAAAAAAAGATGCAAAACCAGGGCAAGATTTCTTTCCCTTGACCGTGGATTACATGGAAAAGAGCTATGCAGCAGGTCGTATTCCTGGTGGCTTTTTCAAGCGCGAAGGTCGCCCATCTGAAAAAGAAACATTAACATCTCGTTTGATCGATCGTCCAATTCGCCCACTCTTCCCAGAAGGCTATTTGAACGAAGTGCAAGTGATCATTCATGTTTTATCCGTGAACCCGGAAATCGATCCCGACATCGCCGCGATGATAGGTGCTTCGGCCGCGATTTGCGTTTCTGGAATTCCATTTAGTGGTCCAGTAGGTGCAGCGCGTGTTGGTTATATCGATGGTCAATATGTGTTAAATCCGACCGCAACACAACTCAAAACTTCCGCTATGGACTTGGTGGTCGCTGGTACAGAAACCGCCGTATTGATGGTGGAATCAGAAGCCCAGCAATTGTCCGAAGAGGTTATGCTAGGTGCGGTAGTTTACGGTCACACGCAAATGAAAGCAGTGATTGACGCGATTCATGACTTGGTACGTGATGGTGGAATGCCAGAAGTTGTGTGGGCGCCAGCTGCTAAGAATGAGCCTTTGATCGCCGCAGTTACTGCAGTCGCAGAACCTTTGCTACGCGCCGCTTATCAAATCAAAGAAAAGCAGGCCCGTACTGAGCAATTAAAATCAGCGAGCGCAGCAGTCGCAGCCGCTTTAGCAGAACAAGCACCCGATTCAGCCGAAGTGAACAACATCATGTTTGACCTAGAGTCAAAAATCGTGCGATCACAAATTTTGGATGGCGAACCACGTATCGATGGTCG
>JAIELM010000159.1 GCA_019752975.1 Undibacterium sp.
CAAATTCTTCCGTTCGTCATTCCCGAGGTCTTTATCGGGAATCCAGTGGTGTTCGTTACTTAACAAAAGTCCCGAGATTCCCGATTAAATCACTTGGGAAAGACAGCTTATTTTCTCTGCGTCTTAGCCTCTCGGTCTTGAGTGGTCTTATCTCTGCTTTTGATTTTCGTGACATCTTCAAAGCATTCGGAAAAAAACGGCTAAATAGGATCTGAATAAATAATATGCCTTTCGTGGATATATCTGAATTTACAGAATAGAAAACATGGCATAAAAAATGATGAAATACACTAGAGCTATACTTTATATTTTGCATATATTTATTCAATACTGCGGCGCAGCAATATTTCAATAAATGAAATTAAACTAGATAATCTAAAGAAAACTAAATTTAAAAAATAACTACATTTGTCAAATAAAGTATGGCAAAAAATTGGATTTAATCACAATAGTATGATTTTTTTTTCATATCATTTCTATGAGGGAACATGATATGTAAACCTGTATAATCTAAAAAAATTTTATATTTCGATTTCCGACAAGTTAATTTACTTTTGGGAAATAATTATTGAGTATGTAAAAATTGTTTATTCTGAGAGTCCCATTTATTGGCGATTTTCAGCCCTAATCTCTATGATTTTGGAGCATATATGTCACAACTAGATCAGCAAGCTACGGAATTTTTCGAAGTGGTAGTGAATGACGAAGAGCAGTACTCGATTTGGCCTGTAGGTAAAGCGATTCCCCTAGGATGGACGAAGGCCGGCAAACAGGACAGTAAAGAAGCATGTCTGGCATTTATTAAGGAAGTTTGGGTCGATATGCGACCGCTTTCGCTGCGCCGTCAAATGGATGCTGCAACGCCATAGCTGCACCGTGATGCTCGGTCATCAGGCTGGTCAACAAAAGCAAGAGTTTTTGCTTCGTTTGACGAACCGCCGCTCACACTGTCAAGCCCAAGCGCAGGGTTTTTGACTGCCATGAAACGCCATGTATTCCTTTTCTCTGGACAGGGTTCGCATCATTTTCAGATGGGGCGGAGTTTGTTTGAGCATGATGCCTATTTTCGGGATGCGATGCTGCAAATGGATGGCCTTGTTAAGGCGCGCTGCGGCCATTCGGTCGTGGCTTCACTTTACGCCGATCATCACACTCGGCAACATTCCTTCAACCGGACACTGTTGAGTCATCCCGCCATTTTTATGGTGGAATATGCGCTCGCGCAGAGCTTAGCAAAGGCGGACGTTCACGCCGATTTAGTTCTTGGCGCTAGCCTTGGCTCCTTCGCGGCGGCAGCTGTAGCTGGATGTGTTGATGCCGACGCGGCTTTGTTAGCGGTGCTTGAAAAAGCCTTGATTTTGGAGGTACATTGCCAAGCGGGTTGTATGGTGGCCGTCATGGGCGAGCCCGCGCGTTATCTTAGTCCCGAGTTGCTGGAGTTATGCGAGCTAGCGGGGCGCAATTTTGCACAGCATACCGTGCTCGCTTTGCCACAACAAAATCTTGCGGCTGTCGAGGCCTATTTGCGTAGTCATGATGTGGTCTTTCAGCGTCTGGATGTTTCATTTGCTTTCCACTCGCGTTGGATTGACGAAGCGATGCTGCCTTACCAGGAATTTTTACGAACGCTGCAAATTCGTCCAGCTACGATCCCCATTTTGTGTTGCGCCAGTGGCGATATTTTGCACACCTTGCCACCCAATTATTTTTGGTCGGTCACACGTAAGGCGATTCGCTTTAGCGACACGATTGCCTACGCTGAAACTCAGGGAAATTATCATTATATCGATGTCGGTCCAGCTGGCACCTTGGCGACTTTTTTGAAATATAGCTTACCGGCCGGTTCGTCATCGCAAAGTTATACCCTCATGCGCCCTTTCGGCAAAGAGATTGACCATATGCCCGCCATATTGGCTCAACTACGGTCGAGTCGGCTACCGCAGACCAAAAATCTAATAGCACCTCAAATAGCAAGTCATATAGCAAGTCAAACAGAAAAACAATATATCACTAAGGGAGATAACAGGATGAAGGTCATCATTTTTCCAGGACAGGGCGCACAATTTAAAGGCATGGGTAAAGAGGTTTTTCCACTTTATCCTGAGTTGGTGAAGGTCGCTTCTGAGATTCTTGGCTATTCCATAGAAGAGCTTTGTTTGTTTGATCCTGATGGACGTCTCGGGCAGACGCAGTACACACAGCCCGCTTTATATGTCGTCAATGCCTTGCATTATTATCGCTACCTATCGTCGCTTGCTGAGGGCGCTGACAAGGCGGGGGCGTTGCCTAGTTTTTTCGCTGGGCATAGTTTGGGTGAATACAATGCACTCTTGGCAGCTGATGTGTTCTCGTTTGAGACGGGCCTACGTTTGGTGAAAAAACGTGGTGAATTGATGGGTGCTTCTCGTAATGGTTCAATGGCGGCGGTCATTGGCGTGGCGGCGCAGGAAGTTAAGGCGATTTTGTTGGAGCAGCAATTGGCGCTGGTTGATATTGCTAACTACAACTCGCCAACACAAACAGTGATTGCCGGTAGCAAGGAAGATATTGCCAAAGCGGCCGAGGCTTTTTCTACGCGCAATTTACGGTGTGTGGTGTTGAATGTTAGTGCGGCATTTCATTCTCGTTTTATGCAAGCGGCACAGGCTGAATTTGGCCAATTTTTACAGCAATTCTCATTCGCTGCGCCGACTACGCCAGTCATTGCCAATGTTACTGCACGTCCCTACGACGCAGCGCAGATTGCCCAGACTTTGGCAAGTCAAATCGCCAATCCAGTGCAGTGGGTGAATAGTATTCGTTACCTCATGGGTAAAGGTGAAATTGAGTTTCAGGAAATTGGTGCATCGGTATTGACAAAAATGGTGTTGGAGATTCGCGCTAAAGAAACCGCGATTGTGGAAGAAATAGCGGTAGCACCGTTAGTCAAACATGATCTGCCTGAAACCAACGCGCTTGCGAAAATGAGCGATGAGCGTGTCCTCAGTGACGTCCTCAGTGACGCTCAGTTACCCGCACAGCAGCTAGTAGGACAAGTCCGTGCAAGCTCACTTGGTAGCGCGGTGTTTCGTCAAAGATATGGCTTGCAATATGCTTATATGGCAGGTGCGATGTATCGCGGTGTGGCATCGGCCGAATTGGTAATTAAGATGGGCAGGGCGGGTTTCTTGAGTTTTTTTGGAGCCGGCGGATTGTCCCCTGCGAAGATAGAAGTGGAGATACTGCGTATCCAAGATGCGCTAAAGGAGGGTGAACCATACGGCATGAATTTATTGGCCAATTATGAATATCCTGAGCAAGAATCTGCCGTGGTTGATCTTTATTTGAAATACGGTATCAAGACGGTAGAAGCTGCGGCGTTTATGCAGATGACGCCGGCGTTGGTGCGATTCCGCCTGCTCGGATTACGACTTGGTAGCAGTGGTGAGATTGTTTGTGATCATCGTATCGTCGCTAAAATTTCGCGCCCTGAAGTGGCTAAAGCATTTCTAATGCCGCCCCCGATGGCGATTGTCGAAAAGCTCTTGGAGCAAAGGCTCATCTCCGAGCAGCAAGCTAAGTTATCGCAGAAAATCCCCGTCAGTCACGATATTTGCGTAGAGGCCGATTCTGGTGGTCATACCGATGGCGGTATTGCCGCGGTGATGCTGCCGCCGCTGCTGCAAATGCGCAATGAAATGCAAGCTAGATACCAATATGCAGAGCCAATTTGCATGGGATTGGCGGGCGGTATAGGTGGTCCTGAGGCTGCTGCTGCTGCCTTCTTGTTGGGTGCGGATTTTGTCATGACTGGTTCGATCAACCAATGCACGGTAGAGGCGGGAATGAGTGCTGATGGTAAAGCGATGCTGCAAGAGATCGATATTCACGATACCGAATATGCGCCAGCCGGAGATATGTTTGAAATCGGTGCACAAGTTCAAGTGTTAAAACGATCCGTCTTCTTTCCTGCGCGTGCGAATAAGCTGCTCTCACTATATCGTCACCACAATAGCCTAGACGAAATTCCAGAGCGCACTCGCCGCCAATTAGAGACTACTTATTTTAAGAAAAGCTTTGCGGAAATTTGGCAAGAGACAGCTGCGTATTTTCAGACCCGGGGATTGGAGCATGAAGTAGCCAAAGCCGAGGCCAATCCTAAACATAAAATGGCGTTGGTATTTCGCTGGTACTTTGCTTACTGCACCCGCATCGCGATGGAAGGTAAGGGAGAAGATCGCGTCAATTATCAAATTCAGACTGGTCCAGCGCTTGGCTCCTTTAATCAATGGGTCAAGGGCACAGAGTTAGAACATTGGACTAAGCGTCACGTAGACAGTATCGCCATCAAGCTGATGCATGCGACGGCTGAGCACATGACGCGTTCTTTTGCGCGCATTTTGGCTTCTTGAACAGATAACGATCCCTTAAAAAATATTTTACAGACTTGCATCGATACATGAAAAGCGTGAACAGCATGAAGAACAAATTCCCCAAAAAAACCGCACAAGTTCAAGATCAGTCTGAGGACACGTCTGGAGGCGAGATCGCGATCATTGGTATGGCATGTCGTTTTCCCGACGCTGAAAATTATGAGCAG
>JAIELM010000148.1 GCA_019752975.1 Undibacterium sp.
GGCAAAACAGGAATCAAAGCATCGATGCGATCCAATACACCACCGTGTCCAGGCAATAAGTGACTACTGTCTTTAAACCCGATACGACGTTTTAATAGCGATTCAAACAAATCACCAACCACACTCGCCGCTGAAATAACAGTGATCACCAAAACCAAAGTCCACATTCCCTGTTGCGCAAAAATTTTGGCAGGCAAGCTATCGTGCAAGCTATTTAAGCTAGTGCAAAGAAAAGCAAAGCCTAGCACTGCAAGCCAACCGCCTATCGCTCCTTCCCATGACTTACCGGGCGAAATCGATATCGCTAATTTTCTTTTACCAAAAGCTTTACCGAAAAAATAAGCGCCAATATCTGCCCCCCAAACCAAGGCCAAAGTCGACAACAAAAGTATCGCTGAATGTGCGAACAAATAACTCATCGCAATGAAGCAGCCAAAAATAGTTACCGCGTAAACACCACCGATTAGACCGCTGCCAAAACTTTGTAGCGGCGGCAAGCCAAACCGCAAACTCGGCACCAAACCAAACATCCAAAACAGCACGCAGAGCGTAAATAATGTGGGTAAAGAAAAGCCGCCACTCTTGAGCGAAAAATAGGCAAATCCCAAGGCCCACACGACCGCAATCGGAATTGCTGCCGGCTTACTGAACAGTCTTTGATTTTCCCACATCGCCGCACCTAAGAAGAGCGCAGCAATAGCTGTAAACGCTAAACTGGATCCGGAAAATAATACTGGCAATAAGATCGCCAATAGAACAAACGCGGTGATAATTCTTTGTTTTAACATGGTTTTATTTTGTAGGACCTATAACTAACTCGCAGAGTGAACAAGCACAGCATCTTGCATTGTTCTCAAACCTTTAATTAGCGACAAATTCATTATCTATTGAGCGAAAAAACGCAAAGCTTTTTAGTCGACGTTCAAGCTTTACCCATTGCGGCAAGGCAGAAGGCATGACACTTTCCCGCCCTACTTTACTGCGCCAATCACCTGTTCACTAGTCTGCCCAAAACGGCGCTCACGCGACTGGTACGAAGCAATCGCCTCATCCAAGGATGTCGCATTAAAATCCGGCCAAAAGGTATTGGTGAAAAATAGCTCAGAATACGCCAACTGCCACAATAAAAAATTCGAGATACGGGTCTCACCACCAGTACGTATGAATAAATCCGGCTCTGGCGCATAAGCCATAGAGAGATGTTCACTTAAACTTTCCTCGGTAATCTCTTTGGCATCTACACCAGCGTGGCTTAACTTATTCACCGCCTGAACGATATCCCAGCGCCCACCGTAATTGGCACAAACGGTCACTGTGAGACCATCATTATTGGCAGTAATCGCTTCTGCATTGACAATCGCCTGCTGCAAATGCGGCTCAAAGCGCGTCAAATCACCGACAATTTTTAGACGAATATTATGCTCGTTCATTTTGCGCACTTCCTTTTCTAAGGCAGTGACAAAAAGACGCATCAGCAAAGACACTTCCTCGGCTGGACGACGCCAATTTTCTGAGCTAAACGCGAACAGCGTGAGGTAGCTCACGCCACGTTGAATACAGGCCTCGATGACGCCACGCACCGCTTCGACACCTCGCACATGGCCTGCCACACGCGGCAAAAAGCGCTTGGTCGCCCAGCGCCCATTCCCATCCATAATGATGGCGATGTGCTTGGGCACTACCGCCACTTGGGGAATCTCTTTACTTGAACTGATATGCTTCATCTAAACGGTCAACACTTCTTTTTCTTTTTCGCCTAAGAGCTTATCGATTTCAAGCACAAATTTGTCGGTCATTTTTTGAATATCGTCAATCGCACGACGCTCATCATCTTCGGAAATTGCTTTGTCTTTTACCAGTTTTTTAAAAGATTCATTCGCATCACGACGGATATTACGAATCGCAATCTTGGCGTCTTCACCTTCGGTCTTCACCAACTTCACCATCTCTTTACGACGTTCTTCGGTCAAGGGTGGCGTCGGCACACGAATGATATCGCCTTGCGATGCTGGATTGAGACCCAAGTCTGACTCACGGATCGCTTTTTCGATCACGGTCATCATCTTCTTTTCCCAAGGCTGCACGCCAATCGTACGGGCGTCGATCAAAGTTACATTGGCCACCTGAGTGATATGTGTAGGCGCACCATAGTAATCCACCATGACATGGTCCAAGATACCGACATGAGCACGCCCAGTACGCACTTTGGACAGATCAGACTTCAAGGTTTCTATCGATTTTTGCATGCGCTGATCGGCGCTGCTTTTTACGTTTATTACGGTCATATTTAGCTCCTAAACCAAATGAAATTTACAATTATTCAGCATCCTACTTAAGCTGCCTTTTGCGTATGTTTTAATGAGAACGACACAAAATAAGTAGAACAAACTCAATCTTCAACGCCACTATCTTGGCTTGAAAGATTACTGAAATTGACTGAAAGTTTCGAACAAATTTTCTATTATACGTGCACCAAAGTACCTTCGTCGCCACCCATAATAAGATTTTTTAAGGCGCCCGGCTTGACGATGGAGAAGACTTTGATAGGCAATTTTTGATCCCTACATAATGCAAAGGCGGTCGCATCCATGACCTGCAAATGACGTGCAATGGCCTCGTCAAATGAGATAGTAGAATAGCGAGTCGCATTTGGATCTTTTTTAGGGTCAGCGGTATACACACCATCGACCTTAGTCGCTTTCAAGACGATTTCAGCGCCGATTTCAGATCCGCGTAAAGCAGCAGCCGTATCCGTCGTGAAAAATGGATTGCCAGTACCAGCAGCAAAAATCACCACCTTACCCTCTTCCAAGTATTGTAACGCTTTAGGGCGCACATATGGCTCTACCACTTGTTCAATCGCGATTGCGGACATCACGCGCGCGGTAACCCCTGCTTGACGCATGGCATCACCCAAAGCCAAAGCATTCATCACCGTGGCCAGCATACCCATGTAATCAGCTGTCGCCCTGTCCATACCTTGCGCGCCTGGTGCAACGCCACGAAAAATATTACCTCCACCAATCACGATTGCCAGCTCAACTCCCATGCGCGAGACTTCGGCAACATCCGCCACCATACGCTCGATAGTCGCGCGATTAATGCCATAGGCATCATCCCCCATCAAGGCTTCTCCAGAGAGTTTGAGCAGCACACGCTTATATGCAGGTTTAGACACGATCTGAACTCCCTATAAAATTAAGACATTATTGAAAATATTCTGCAATACAAATTATTTTCAGCAATCCCCAAAAAACCCTAAAACTTTCGCCCTACAAAAACGGGCCTCGCGGCCCGCTTTTTTATTCTACTCTGTTACGCTTGTTTTGCAGCAGCTACTTGTGCCGCCACTTCCGCAGCGAAATCATCCTGCTTCTTCTCAATGCCTTCACCCACCACGTACATGGTAAATGCTTTGACTGATGCACCAGAGGCAAGCAACATTTGTTCTACTGTTTGCTTGTCATTCTTAACGAAAGATTGATTCAACAAAGAAACTTCTTTCAAGAACTTCTGTACTGCACCTTCAATCATTTTTGTAGCGAACTCAGGTGCTTTACCAGATTCTTCTGCTTTCAAAGTCGCTACTGAACGCTCTTTAGCGATCAAATCAGCTGGCACTTGATCGATGGACAAAGACACAGGTTTCATTGCCGCGATATGCATCGCAACGTCTTTACCGATTTGTTCATCAGCGGCATCAAATTCAACCACTACGCCAATACGGGTGCCATGCAAATAAGAAGCCACTTTAGCCGCAGTTTCAAAACGAGTGAAACGACGGATAGACATGTTCTCACCGATTTTACCGATTAGGGCAGCGCGAACTGACTCTACGGTACCACCATCAAGCGGCAAAGCAGCCAACGCAGCTACGTCGGCTGGATTATGCTCCGCCACTAATTTTGCCAAAGTATTAGCAAAAGCGATGAAGTCATCATTCTTAGTCACAAAGTCAGTTTCGCAGTTGACTTCAACCAAAGAAGCAACACCACCAACGATATACGAAGAAACGACACCTTCGGCTGTAACACGGGAGGAAGCCTTAGAAGCTTTACTACCCAATTTCACACGCAAAATCTCTTCTGCACGTTCCATATCGCCTTCGGCTTCAGTCAAAGCACGCTTGCACTCCATCATAGGCGCATCGGTCTTTGCGCGTAATTCACCTACCATTGCGGCTGTAATTGCGGCCATATTTTTCTCCTGAAATTATTGGGCAATATTTACACAAGATACTTGCACAATAATGATTAAACGGTTTAATTAAATTCAATTTAAAAAAAGGGGTCAACCATGGTTGCCCCTTTTTTCACTCTCACCTAAAGAGGTGACATCCTAGCAATTAGGCTTAATCTAAGCTCAATTTAAGCTTAATCTAAGCTTAATTTAAGCTTGTTCCACTTCAACAAACTCATCTGCATCTGGCTTAATAGCTTCCAACACTTCATTAACTGCATTAGCACGGCCTTCCAAAATCGCATCTGCAACGCCACGAGCGTACAAAGCAATCGCTTTAGAAGAGTCATCATTACCAGGAATGATGTAAGTAACACCAGCTGGGGAGTGGTTAGT
>JAIELM010000419.1 GCA_019752975.1 Undibacterium sp.
TGTAGTTAAAAGGACGAGTAATAAAGATCGGCAACTTATCCATCCACAAGCGTGCAATATGTTCTATCGCCAATTTGCTCACCGCATAATCATTGGCCGGCATCGCCACTTGCGATTCATTGATCATATCTACGTCAGCGTTACCGTAGATATTGGCGCTACTCGCAACGAGAACTGCGCGTGGAGTTTTGGGGCAACGAGATAAAGCTTGTAGTAAATTACGCGTACCCATCACATTGATACGATACATTTCATCCACATTATCATGCGCCACAAAGGCAATCGCCGCCAGATGGGCGACGATATCGGGTTGCACTTGATTGACCACTTCTTGCACCGCTTTGGGATCGCATAAATCGGCGTAAAACACACCCTCACCCAACGCTTCATTACCATAGGCCGTACCAAAAATTTGATAGCCCTGAGCAACCAGCTCACGTTCTAAAAAACGTCCTGTAAAGCCGCGCAATCCAGTGATCAAGGCGCGTGGTCGGGATTGGTCGGCAAAGGATCTAGAAGCTATTGCCATGCGTATTCCGCTGTAAATCTGCCTGCACCATCATGTGACATAGCTGCTCTAAGGTCGTTGTCGGCTCCCAACCTAATACCTCTTTGGCTTTTTGCGGATTACCAATTAGCAATTCCACTTCCGCTGGACGATAAAATTTTGGATTCACTTTCACTAGGACTTTTTTGGTAGCCGAACAACGCGCGATTTCTTGCTCTGCTTGACCTTCCCACTGCAAAGTAATATCGGCCGCTTTAAATGCCATCGTCACGAAATCGCGCACGGTTTCGGTACGGTTAGTGGCCAACACAAAGCTATCTGGAACATCGGCTTGCAGCATCCGCCACATTCCTTCAACATATTCCTTCGCATAGCCCCAGTCGCGCTTGGCATCCATATTTCCCAACTCTAAGCATTCAAGTTTACCCAGCCTAATTTTTGCTACCGAATCGGTAATCTTACGCGTAACAAATTCACGGCCACGCAGAGGTGATTCATGATTGAACAAGATACCGCTACACGCAAATATCCCATAAGACTCTCGATAATTAATCGTCATCCAGTGCGCATACAGTTTAGCCACTCCGTAAGGGCTACGCGGATAAAAAGGTGTCGTTTCAACTTGCGGCACTTCCTGAACTTTACCGAACATCTCGGATGTCGAAGCCTGATAAAAACGAATTTTGGGGTTCACAACACGTATCGCTTCTAGCAAATTTAAAGCACCCAAACCGGTGATTTGGGTCGTGGTCACAGGCTGTTCAAAGGAAACCCCAACAAAACTCTGTGCAGCTAAGTTATACACTTCTTCTACTTGTGTCGTTTGAATCAAGCGAATACTGGAAGATAAATCGGTAAGATCATATTCAACTAAATGCAATTGTGGATGGTCTTGTATCCCCAATTCCTCTATACGCCAAAAGTTCACAGAACTAGTACGGCGATAAGTGCCATACACGGCATAACCCTTCTCCAACAACAGTTGAGCGAGATAGGCGCCGTCTTGACCGGTAATACCAGTAACCAATGCTTTCTTATTCATTCAATCTACACCTTCGCTTAAGCGAACTCCCATCTTTAATTTTTTTTACTTGGAATCGACCGCCACCACGCAAAACCAAATGGATCAACAAATTTTAATATAATCGAACAGTATACCGCGTCTACATGCCGATTACCGTGATTTTTTAGTACCGAATTCAAGCTAAATGCACTTCACCGCTGAAAACGCTACCACTACGGCGAAGATTCTGAGAATTTATGCAATAGCCAATGAAGTCAATCGATGGCGCCATAACGCAAACGATAAGCGGCGACAGCAGCCTTAGATTGCCCCATCGCGGAATCGCTACTGGCGTGAGATAGGCATTCAAACAAATCATTGAGATTAGCAATGGCAATGACGGGAATTCCATAGGTCTGACTGACTTCTTGCACCGCCGAATACTCAGATAGTGTCTCATCATTGCCTGATCGTTCCATCCGATCTAAGGCAATTAATACGGCACAAGGGGTCGCACCAGCAGTACGAATTAGCTCTACTGACTCACGTACTGAGGTACCAGCAGAAATCACATCATCTACAATCACAACACGGCCACGTAATTGTGCGCCAACGATAGAACCACCTTCACCATGATCTTTGGCTTCCTTACGGTTATACGCAAATGGTACATTGCGCCCTTGCTGCGCCAAAGCGACCGCGGTAGCCGAAGCCAAGGTAATGCCTTTGTACGCGGGGCCGAACAACATATCAAACTCCACTCCAGAATCCAGTAAAGTCTGAGCGTAAAAACTGGCAATTTTGCCTAAATTTGCGCCGTCATTAAATAGTCCCGCATTAAAAAAATAAGGCGAAAGGCGTCCGGCCTTGGTAGTGAATTCGCCAAACCGTATCACTTGAGCGTCCACTGCAAATTGTATAAATTCTTGTTTGAGATTTTTCAACATAATTCCTTTTTATCTAAGAAAAAATTTCTTCATATTTTCAATGTCGGCTTAACTTAAGCTTTCCTCAGCCTTTTTCAGGAGATCGACAAGGCGATTGAAGTTCACTTTAAACTCCAAGGGCAACTCATTCTGCTCAACCGTAAGATCGACAATTGTTACACTCAATGATTTCAGCTCAGGCAATAAACCGTCCTCTTTACCAAAATCGGAAGGCACAAGAACTTGAGTTAAATTAATGTATAAATCATTTGGATGAAATTGAACGATTTCATCCGACAAAGACAAGGGTGATAAATGAAAATGAACGGTTGCCCAATGGCGAGCATAGCGCCAAACCTTAGATTCACGCCGAATAAACTCGATACGAGTATCGCTTTCTTGGCTCAACAGAGAAATCCAAGCCTCGTGCAAATCGCTGTGATGAGCAGTTGGATGTATGGCTAACTTCGATACATCCAACAATATTCTAGGAGGCTGAATAAGACAAGCATTAGTCGCTAAACATCGCACGACTTGACGAAGATCTTGCTCACTAGCAGTTAAAGGTTCAGTTTTCGCTATATGCTTCAAGGTACCACGCATAAGCGCTTTTGAATCGTGACGATAAAAATTTTCGACACTCTCAAAATAAACTTGAGCGATACGCTCTGGTGAGCGATTTGCCGCAATATAGTCATGTGCACGCCCACCGATCGTCGACCTCAGCTCTTCACTTTCTTTAAACGATATCAGTGCTCGCTCCAAGTTTTCGGATGAAAATTGATCCTCCAAATAGCACACAATGTCCTCTGGAAACTCGATCATCGCCGCATTCTTATTGACAATGACAGGAATTTTGTAGGCCATACAGTCAAGTACAGTCCCCGAACTTTCACCACGAGTATGCGTCCTTAACTGTACCGCGACATCAGCGGACTGCAAATAGTAGCGATAAGTTTCTTGCTCGACAAAACCAGTGATATGGATGCGCTCTGAATACGGACAATCAGCTATCATGTGCATCACATCTTGACCATATTGCGCGCCATCATTTTGTCCTACAAAAAACAAATGACATTGCTTATCTTGTGCTAAATCTGATCTCATCCATGCTTGTAACAATTCCTTATTTTGCTTAATTGGCCCCAACGCTCCGAACGAGCAAACCACAAAATCGGTTTCCTTGATCCCCAATTTTTCACGTGAAACTTGACGCTCGTAACCCACAGGCAAACATCGCATATGCGGTATGCATTTTCGGCTCAAGAGTGCCTCGTCACGCATCCAGAGATCAAATAAAGACTGGGCGTATTGTGAATGTAAAATCACTCCAATCGCCCGCTGCAAAATAGACAAACTACAAGGGTATTTCTTAATCACATGCTCAAGCAATGCAGGATCACTTTGCTCTACCAATGCACTGTAACCATGGGAAAGATACAAAGAATTAGTCCACAATTGCTGGGTTAAACCATTGTAGTCAGCGTAAGCCAACGAATCACCTAAAAAGAAATCGTGTTGTACTACCGTCCCAGGGAATTTATCAAACAGGGGGTACATGTACAAATGCATCAAAGAATTACCAAAATGATAGATTACCCTATCGAACTGCAGTCCATGCTGTTCAAACCAAAGACTATCCTTAATTTTAAAATTGGCCTCCAGCCACGCATCATCTACCGTATTCTGATTAACGATCAAGGTAATCTCATAATAGTCCGCTAAGGCAGGCAATAACTCTGCGCTGTAATCAGCGATTCCCGTTGGCAGTGCAGGAAGAGGGGAAACATAGGCCAAGCGCGGTTTTCGAGGACCAGCCGACAATACGAATTTCTGTGGTGTGCCATTTCGTTGCGCATACTGCTGCTCAAATGCGAGGATCGCTTTTTTTGCAGAATCTTCCCATGAAAACTTTTTCGCCTGTATTAATCCGTGCTCGCTTAAGAAAGTCGCGAACGGTTTATCGGTAAGTGCTCGAAATATTTTGCTCGTCATTGCTACATGACTTCTGGGGTCAAACAGAGCATCACTACAACCCACAACTTCAGGCAAACTACTGGTATTGGCCGCGATCACTGGCACACCGCAAGCCATCGCCTCTAGTGCTGGCAAGCCAAATCCTTCATGCCAAGACGGA
>JAIELM010000551.1 GCA_019752975.1 Undibacterium sp.
TTACCTTGATCAATACTGAGTTAGCAACGCCGCGTTGTATGCCTTCACGCAAGATTTTAGTATTAGTCACAAACAAGTCGTCGCCCACCAATTGCGTAGTTTTACCTAAACGGTCAGTTAATATTTTCCAACCATCCCAATCACCTTCGGCCATGCCATCTTCAATCGAGATGATGGGATATTTATCCACCCAAGTCGCTAACAGATTGGTGAAATCTGCGGAAGATAAAGTCAGGCCTTCACCTTCCAATTGGTACTTACCATCTTTGTAAAATTCACTCGCTGCGCAATCGAGACCCAAGGCGATTTGTGTGCCTGGAACATAGCCCGCCGCTTCAATCGCTTGAATAATCATCTTAATAGCTGACTCGTGGTTCTCTACTGAAGGTGCAAAACCACCTTCATCACCGACTGCTGTAGTCAAACCTTTGTCGTGCAAGATTTTTTTCAGTGCATGGAAAACTTCTGCCCCCCAACGCACGGCTTCTCTAAAGCTTGGTGCACCAACAGGGATAATCATGAATTCTTGAATATCGAGGTTATTATCGGCATGCGCGCCGCCGTTGATAACGTTCATCATTGGCACAGGCAATTGCATCGCACCTGAACCGCCGAAGTAGCGATACAAAGGCAAGCCAGCTTCTTCTGCTGCGGCTTTGGCCACTGCCATAGAGACAGCTAGCATGGCATTTGCGCCTAAGCGGCTTTTATTTTCGGTACCGTCTAAATCAATCAGTGTGCGATCTAAGAAGGCTTGTTCGTTAGCATCCAAGCCCATGATGGCTTCGGCGATTTCGGTATTGATATGTTCGCAGGCTTTTAATACGCCCTTACCCAAGTAACGCGATTTATCACCATCACGCAGTTCTATCGCTTCGCGTGAACCAGTAGATGCACCGGAAGGTACGGCAGCGCGTCCCATCACACCAGACTCTAAAAGAACATCACATTCGACAGTAGGATTGCCGCGGGAATCTAAGATTTCACGCCCAATAATATCAACGATAGCACTCATGTTTTCTCCAAAATAATCATGTATTACATCATAAAACCTAAGATCGAAAACCGCTCAATTCAGAGACAAATAAGCACAGAAAAAGGGCTGAAAAAAAACTGGGAACCCATTTATCCCCCCTTGTTTTTACTCTTTTTTGCTCTTCATCCGAATTAGGAGGCTTTTTAAATTATAAAAAATCGGCTTCCAAAAACCCATTTTTTTTCACTACTCTATCCAAATCGATCAAGGTAGCGAGCAACTCTTTCATTCTATGTAGTGGCACTGCGTTAGGTCCGTCGGACATCGCTACCGCTGGATTTGGGTGCGTTTCCATGAACAATCCGGCGATGCCCACTGCTACCGCAGCGCGTGCTAAGACGGGTACGAATTCTCTTTGTCCACCTGAGGAGCTACCTTGGCCACCCGGCAATTGCACTGAATGCGTCGCATCAAACACCACCGGACAATGAGTCTCGCGCATGATGGCTAAGGAGCGCATGTCGGAGACCAGATTGTTATAACCAAAGGAGACGCCGCGTTCGCAGGCCATGAAGTTGTCTTCATTAAGACCCGCTTCTTTAGCGGCTAATCGTGCTTTGGCAATCACATTCACCATGTCGTGCGGCGCTAAAAATTGCCCTTTCTTGATATTCACTGGCCTACCTGATTGCGCACAGGCCTGGATAAAATCTGTTTGACGGCACAAGAACGCTGGCGTTTGTAAGACATCGACCACTGCCGATACCGCTTTGACCTCGTCTATCGCATGGATATCAGTGAGCACGGGGACGCCAATTTGCTTTTTAACGTCGGCTAAAATCTCTAAGCCTTTTTCCATTCCTAGACCACGGAAGGAAGTGCCGGATGAACGATTGGCTTTGTCAAACGAAGACTTATAGATGAAAGGAATTCCCAAAGCTGCGGTCATTTCTTTTAAAGCGCCAGCCGTGTCTAAAGCCATTTGATGCGACTCAATCACACAAGGGCCAGCGATTAAAAAGAAAGGCTGATCTAAACCGACTTCAAAGCCGCAGAGTTTCATGCTTGTTTCTCCGTCGTTTGCGCTGGCTGAGGTGCTACCTGAGCGACCTGCTGTTGGTTCAACTTATGAGCTAAAGCCGCTCTGGCAAAAGAGATGAATAAAGGATGTCCATCACGTGGCGTCGATTTAAATTCTGGATGATATTGCACGCCCAAATACCAAGGATGTACCGACTTAGGCAGTTCCATAATTTCGCATAAATCTTCAGTCGGAGTACGAGCAGAAACGATCAATCCAGCTTGCTCTACGCGGGTCAAATAATGATTATTCGCTTCATAGCGATGACGATGACGTTCAGTGACCACATTGCCGTAAATTTCAAAAGCTAAAGTACCAGGTTTAACCGCACAAGTTTGCGCACCTAAACGCATAGTGCCGCCCAGATCAGAATTCTCATCGCGGGTTTCAACTTTGCCGTCATGATTCTGCCATTCGTTGATTAAAGCAACGACGGGTTGATCGGTTTGTTGATCAAATTCTGTTGAGTTCGCCATCAACAAACCGGCTTTATGACGCGCATATTCGATCAAAGCGACTTGCATACCTAAGCAGATACCGAGGTAAGGAATCTTGTTTTCACGGGCATATTTGGCGGCTAAAATTTTGCCTTCCACACCACGTTTACCAAATCCGCCAGGAACTAAGATCGCATCATATTTTTCTAATGCTTTGGTGCCGTGCGCTTCGATTTCTTCAGAATCTACGTATTCGATATTGATACGGCTTTCGGTATGGATGCCAGCGTGACGCAAAGCCTCGGTCAGGGATTTATAGGACTCAGTGAGATCCACATATTTACCAACCATGCCGATGGTGACTTCTTCTTTAGGATTATCTAGGGCATAGATTAATTTATCCCACATCGCCAAATTAGCTGGCTGCGGCGACAAACCTAATTTATCGCAAACAATTTTATCCAAGCCCTGATCGTGCAGCATTTGTGGAATTTTGTAGATGGTGTCGGCGTCCCATACAGAGATCACGGCCTCTTCCATTACATTAGAAAATAGCGAGATTTTCGCTCTTTCATCGTCAGGGATGGGGCGATCTGCACGACATAAAAGCGCATCGGGGAAAATACCAATTTCACGTAATTTTTGTACGCTGTGCTGAGTCGGTTTGGTTTTGAGTTCACCAGCTGAGACCAAGTAAGGCACCAAGGTTAAGTGCACAAAAGCGGCTGCATGACGGCCTAAGCGCAAGCTCAATTGACGCGCAGCTTCCAAGAAAGGGAGAGACTCAATATCACCAACCGTACCACCAATTTCCACCAAGGCGACATCATAACCGGCGGCACCACGATGGATATATTCTTGAATTTCATTGGTGATGTGAGGAATAACTTGGACTGTCTTACCAAGATATTCGCCACGGCGTTCTTTACGAATCACCGATTCATAAATCTGGCCAGTAGTGAAGTTATTCACTTTTTTCATCTTAGCGGTAATGAAGCGCTCGTAGTGACCCAAATCAAGATCAGTCTCAGCACCGTCATCGGTAACAAATACTTCGCCATGATGAAAAGGACTCATGGTACCCGGATCCACATTAATGTAAGGATCGAGTTTTAACATGGTGACTTTAAGACCGCGCGATTCTAAAATCGCAGCGAGAGAGGCAGCGGCAATGCCTTTGCCTAGAGAGGAGACGACGCCCCCAGTAACGAATACAAACTTAGTCATTGCAGAAGGTGCCATGCGGCACAAGCGGGAAATTCGAATTATACATCAGCTAGCCTGCCACTGACACGGCGACGGGGAAATTTTCCTCGTTAAACCGAAAAATAAAGATCATGCTAAACTAATAAAATCCCTTATTCCACGCCAGTTTCACCGGAATCCCTATGCCAATACTCAACACCTCGATTGAAGATAGCGATGAGATCTTTAGACTCTATAAACTTGCCAGTGAATACCAAAAAAACAAAGGCGTAGTTCGGTGGCCTGAATTTTCCAAGACATTAATTGAGAACGATATTGCAGATAATCGACAATGGAAGATTGTCGTTGATAACACCATCGCCTGTATTTGGACAATTACCTTTGATGACCCATTGATTTGGGAGGAAAAGAATAAAGATCCAGCGATCTACATTCACCGGATTGCGACCAATCCTAAATTTAAAGGTAATAATTTAGTCAAGCAAATCGTCAAATGGGCACAAGGGTACGCAATTCAAAATAACAAAAAATTTATCCGCATGGATACGGTTGGTGAGAACACTACGCTAATTCAACATTACCAGCGCTGCGGGTTTGATTTTTTAGGGCTCGTTAAACTACACAATACCCATGCGCTACCAGCGCATTATCACAATGCCAGTGTCAGTTTGTTTGAGCTAAACCTAGAGCGAATAACGGAGAATCAATGAAAAAATTGGGACTTGTGGGTGGCATCAGTTGGATATCCACTGTAGATTATTACAAATTCATAAACGAGGGAATTAATCAAAAGTTAGGTGGACTTAACTTCGCCGAATGCTTGATCTATTCCCTGAATTTTGACGATATCCAAAAAAACAATACCGCCAACAAT
>JAIELM010000422.1 GCA_019752975.1 Undibacterium sp.
ACTCTTTCACTCTTATTTATTCTTTTCCCACACCGCCATCATATCTGGCGATCCCTGTGAGCGTATTCCGTTATCGGACAAAATACCTTCAGTCTCCGCCACCATTGCTTTGCGCGGTAATACCATCGTTTCTCCGTAACGCTGATCAAAATGGACTACCAGTAATTCATCCTTCATGTCACGCAAGGTTTCTACCAAGTGTTTGAGGCTCTTAATTTTGATCCCATTAATAGAGTAAATCACGGAGCCAAAACGATTGCTGTAACCAGTCACCAATTTATGTGGGAAAAATGAAGAACTGACTACGACTAGTTCTTCACGCTCCGCAGTCGGTGCGTCTCCGCGTAAGGTAATCAGAGGACTCGCGTTGTAAGCATAACCATTTAAGGCGGGCGCATTATTACTGATAAAGCTTAAATACTCCGCCGTCGCACGAGAAAAAACGATGGGGCCATAAATAAAGTAGGAAGGATAGCCGCCATTCAAATCAGAAATAAGATACGGTCGCCCTGTATACACGGGAGCTTGTACCTTCATTACTTTGCCGGTACGCACAATGGTCAATGGCACCTTGCCTTTACTGGCCACTTGTTGAACTTTGTATTTAAACAGCACGCGACCATTTGGCTTAAGCTTGACCATACATTGATTATCGATCGCGGAATCGCCAATATGGGTAATGACGTCCCATTCTTTCAAAGCATAATCCGCTGATTCCTGATAGGGCCTATGAACGATACAGCCCTCAATCGTTTTATCCAATTTGAGATATTCTCTTACCGCCGGGTTTTCCAAGGTTTGGGTGGCATCGAGCAAAATAGGTTTACCATCATATTTTTTATTATCCGCAATATCTTTTAAGAATAATTCGATTTCCTCATTTGGAATGATATAACCAATATTTTGTGCATTCGAAAGTCCAGAAAAAGCCAAGCCTATCATTTTATCTCCAGCAATCACGGGGCCACCGCTATTGCCCGGATTGATTGCTGCATCAATCTGCACTCTGAGACCGCCAACATTGCCGTCATATTCAACGAACTCGATACGAGAGACTATCCCTTTGGTGATCGATAAAGAATTACCTCCGGTCGGATAACCGTAGGCAAACACAGCATCGGTCACTTCCGGTAATTTATTGCTGCGTGCGACCGCTGCATGGGTATCGAAGAATTTTTCGTCGTCAAGCTTAAGTATCGCCAAATCCATGCCGCGCGCAATAGCGACCACGGTTGCCGCAACTTTATCGCCCTCCTGCCCTGTTTGCACTTGTACTTGACTGGCGTACTCGACCACATGGGCATTAGTTAAAATTCGCCGCCCCTCAATGACAACACCGGAACCTGTCACCTCCTGGGCTGAGGACTTACCCCAAGGTTTAAATGGGTCTGGGCCGCGTAAGCTAGAAAAAACTTTGACCACCGATTTCTCAAGGTTTGGTGCCTCTGCTTTCGAATTTGTGTTTGCCGAAACTATCGGCGAAAAATAAGAAGAGCCGATCAATACAAGAAACAGAATAAGGTGTTTTAACATAGTTCACTTTTAAGAAATTGATTGAAATTGAGCTGGCTTAGTTGGGTAGACATACTAGGGAAAAAGAAGTTCATTAGGACTTACGCAAAACAGACGCTGGCGTTGTTGCTATTGCCTTTTTTTACTAAAGTACTGCCTTCGTCTCTGCGTCTAGCCAGTGCAATTTTGCGTAAGTCCTTTTCATGTTAATCGTTTTTTGTTGGCAAGTTTGGCAATGCCAGTTTAGACGTCTCAATTGGGCAGGCCATAGTGTTCGCGACTCCCTTCAAATAGGCACGTCGCACCACACCAGCCACACCAGCAGAAACCAAATCCTTAGCGTGTTTATCGGCTCCTGTTAAACGCCTAATCCACGCACGAAATGGCACTACGCCTTCGGCAAAACCTTTCATAGCATTGATCGCTGCATTCCCTAATTCCTCTGTGCCGCGTTCGATCACATTGCCATTTCCGTCGACCTGGACCGCGTCAATGTCAGGCCCTAGAACCAAATCCAAGCTGCTAATTTCTTTTTTCAACCAATCGCAATCGACATCTTTGGCTTTTGCATAAGGTGCTTTACGCGCATTGACAAGCGCCTCAGGAATTTCGGTACGAATTAAGTTGAAATCGTTTAACGGAGAAGTGATCGCATCGCCAATGCGCGTACCCGTCGCTTGCTGATGTGTCGGCGCAACTGGTGTAGATGTAGTTGGCGTATTAGCGCAGCCGGTCAAGACGCTTAACATTCCAAGTAGAATTAAGCCACAAATCCAACCATGATCATTTTTCTCGATGAGCATCACTTCCGTCACTTCCTTTATTCGAACTAAATTTCAGCTAAAAATTCACGTAAAAAAATATTACAAAAGCCATTTTACTCGCTGTTTCTTACTCCGTGCCAAAGAAAGTATCGCTCCAAGGATAAATCTCACATTCTGTGTTAAGCGTGGGCATAGATTGCCCAATTCCGGTACAATCGCGCCCATGAATCCCACACCAAAAAACTTATTCGCTTCTCCGCGTTACCGCTCCGAAGTCGGCGGTAGCAATGCGGCCCCATTTCTCCCTATGTCACGTGCAGAAATGGACACGCTAGGATGGGATAGCTGCGATGTCATCTTGATCACCGGTGATGCTTATATTGACCATCCTAGTTTTGGAATGGCATTAGTGGGTCGCTTATTGGAACAACAAGGTTTTCGAGTGGGGATTATTAGCCAACCGGATTGGCAAAACGTCGATGATTTTCGTGTACTAGGTCGCCCCAATCTGTATTTTGGTATCACGGCTGGCAACATGGACTCTATGGTCAATCGCTATACCACTGACCGTAAAATTCGTTCAGACGATGCCTACACTCCAGATGGAGCACCAGGTAAACGTCCAGATCGCGCCGTGGTCGTCTACGCCCAAAAAGCCCGCGAAGCTTTCCCTGAAGTTAATGTGGTCATTGGTAGTATAGAAGCGAGTCTGCGGCGTATTGCACACTACGATTATTGGTCAGATAAAGTCAAACGTTCAGTACTACCCGACTCTAAAGCCGACATACTTTTATTCGGCAATGCAGAGCGCGCCCTAGTAGATCTCACCCACAGATTAGCGAAGGGTGAATCGATCAAAACGATACGCGATTTACGCGGTACAGCTTTTATGACGCCGTCAAATTGGCTACCAGACGAAGACTGGACTGAAATTGGTTCGATTAAAATTGACACGCCAGGTAAAGTAGAAACGCATACCAATCCTTACGAAATGATACCCGAGACAGGCGCCAAATGCAGCACAGGAGAGCCTGAAGCGGCAGCGGTGCCAGACCTAATTAAACAGCAGACCATACGTATCATGAGCCGTGAAGAGCGGCAAGCTATGTTACGCGATAAGCATAATAAAACAGTGATTCGTCTCCCTTCATTTGAGGCGGTCAAAGATGATCTCGTCATGTACGCTCATGCCTCCCGTGTTTTTCATTTGGAAGCCAATCCGGGCAATGCCAAGGCCTTATCCCAAGCGCATGGTGACCGCGACGTGTGGATCAATCCGCCTCCGTTACCGCTAGCAATGGACGAGATGGATGGAGTGTATGATCGCGCCTACGCCAGAAGCCCCCATCCAACTTATGGCAAGGCAAAAATCCCTGCTTGGGACATGATACGGTTTTCTGTCAACATCATGCGCGGCTGTTTTGGTGGCTGTACTTTTTGCTCAATCACCGAACATGAAGGACGAATTATTCAGAGTCGCTCGGAACCCTCTATTTTGCGCGAGATCGAAGAAATTCGCGACAAGACTAAGGGCTTTACTGGAACCATTTCCGACCTCGGCGGCCCAACGGCAAATATGTATCGCCTCGCCTGCAAAGACAAAAAAATCGAAGAATCGTGTCGCCGTTTGTCCTGCGTTTATCCAAGCATTTGCAGTAATCTCAATACCGATCATAGCAAGCTCATCAATTTGTATCGGAAAGCACGGTCACTTCCTGGTGTGAAAAAAATTCTGATCAGCTCAGGCTTGCGCTATGACTTGGCAGTACGCTCACCAGAATATGTCAAAGAACTGGTTACCCATCATGTCGGTGGTTTACTCAAAATCGCTCCAGAACATACCGAAACTAATACACTGTCAAAGATGATGAAGCCCGGCATTGGCGCGTATGACGAGTTTAAAGCCATGTTTCACAAATACTCGAAAGAGGCTGGCAAAGAACAATATCTCATTCCTTATTTCATCGCCGCTCACCCTGGAACGACTGATGATGATATGGTGAATTTAGCGCTATGGCTAAAGAAAAATGATTTTAAATTAGATCAAGTACAGACCTTCATGCCTACGCCTATGGCCTTGGCAACGACCATGTATCACACGCGCAAAAATCCCTTGAAAAAGGTGACCGCAGATTCTGAAGTCGTGGAAACTGCCCGCTCAGGTAAGATACGTAAATTTCACAAAGCCCTGTTGCGCTATCACGCACCAGAAAATTATGAGGTCGTCAAAGAAGGATTGCTACGCATGGGACGCGGCGATTTAATTGGAAGTAGCGAACGC
>JAIELM010000388.1 GCA_019752975.1 Undibacterium sp.
ATCTGCCAATTAAAACCGATAGGTTCAAACACCACCGCCAAGGCGTGACCTATATACCCAGCGACACTATACTCGATTGGTGAGCCAGTCGCTCCCGCTGGAGGATAAGGAAAGCTAGATAAGAACCATAAGGCGATCGTCAGCAACATAATGATTCCACCAACGCGTCGCATAAAAATCGCCACGCGCTGCTGCAAGCCGAGCAATACATTGCGTACTGTGGGTAAATGATAGCTAGGCAATTCCATCATCAGGGTTCTCACTTGCCCATGTGCGGTAAAGCGTTTAAGCACCCAAGCAACAGCAAGTCCGCCGAGAATTCCAGCGGCATACAGAATAAACAAAACTAGTCCCTGTAATTGAAACACGCCCGCCACCGCACGCTGAGGAATAAATGCGCCTATCAACAATGCATACACAGGCAAACGCGCCGAACAGGTCATGAGCGGCGCAATCATTATGGTCACCAAGCGATCACGAGGATTGGCAATGGTGCGCGCCGCCATGATGCCAGGTATGGCACAAGCAAAGCTAGACAGTAAGGGAATGAACGAGCGGCCTGACAAACCCACACCGCCCATCAGTCTATCCAATAAAAATGCCGCCCGCGGCAAATACCCGGATTCTTCTAAAATCAAAATAAAGAAAAACAAAATCAAAATCTGCGGCAAAAACACGATCACGCCGCCCGCTCCAGCGATAATTCCACTTACCACCAAGCTCTGTATCCACCCCTCAGGCAAGAGCGCGCTGACACTAGTCCCTAACCATTCAGTAGCGGCTTTTATCGCATCCATAGGCGCATTCGCCCAGCTAAATACCGCTTGAAACACCAAGAACAAAATCACCGTCAACAACATCGGACCGAACACTGGATGCAACACCACACGATCAATCTTATCGCTCAAATTATGTGGTACCACCGCATCTAGTCCTAGCCGGGTCAAGATATCGCGCACCCGTTCGTGATCTAATTCAGTGACCGTTTTTTTGCTATCAAATAACGGTGCGGTAGAGCGCCAGATTTCGTCGTTCTCTAACAAAGTCCTTAAGGACGCATCGCCCCCTTGCTGAATCGCCACGGTACGTACAACCGGCAAACCCAATTCCGCGGACAGCGCTTGAGCATCGACTTTCACGCCACGTTGCTCCGCCAAGTCGGCCATGTTCAGCGCCACTACACAAGGGATATTCAAACGTTGCACCGCCAGCACCAAGCGTAAGCCGCGCCGCAAATTGGTCGCATCCACAACGCATACCACCAAGTTGGGAGATTTTTCACCGATCGCATTGCCAGACAAAACATCATATGTCACCTTTTCATCAGGCGAGCGCGGATGCAAACTATAAGTACCGGGCAAATCGAGCACCCGTAAAGTCTTCGCTTGGGAGGTGGTAAAGCGGCCCTCTTTACGCTCAACCGTCACACCAGCATAGTTAGCGACTTTTTGATGGCTATGGGTAAGTAGATTAAACAGCGCGGTTTTACCGCAATTGGGATTACCGACTAAGGCAATGAGTGCACCGCTGGGGTGAAAATGAACTACAGATTGTTTCATAAAAAGTCTTTTTAGCCGCCTTCAACGATACCAGATCACGCGGCAATTTCACTTTGCCATTTCTCGCGGGGTAACTCTACTTGCACACAAGCAGCCTCCGCCTTGCGTAGCGCAAAAGTCGAAAGACCAATACGCACCACCAAAGGATCACCACCAAAAGCACCTCGTGCCATGATAGTCACTGGTTCACCTGCAATAAATCCTAGGTCTTCCAACTGTTGCAACCACTCAGCAGAAGCGCCAGTTGCTACTAATCTTTGCACCACAAACTGCTCCCCATTGGCAACACTATCCAAAGTCTTCGTACCGCCAAGAGCATGGGAGCGCGAGCTTAGGTGATGACTAGTTACTAGTTTATTTTGAAAGCCGAGATTGAGTGAGTTCATCGCATAGGTAAAGAAATTTTCTCAAGGTAATACTATAAACGAGAATCATTCTTAAGTAAATCCTCATGATCACTATTTAAGCTGGCTTTGACCTAGGTCAAAATACCTAAGCCGATTGAGATTCTAATGTAAGCGTCTGACCGTGCAAGTAAAAATATTTAATTAACCATTCTAATTGATATCATTTAATGCTTTCGACTTAGGCGATTTAAGATAGAAAGGACTTACGTAAAATTGCGCTGGCTAGACGCAGAACCGAAGGCAGTACTTTAGTACTTAAGTACGATAGAGCGATAGCAACAACGCCAGCGTCGGCTTTGCGCAAGTCCTAATAAAAAAGCAGACTGAGAGGACTATAATCATAGTCCAATGTAAGCTAAACAGAGAAACCACAGAGCCACACAATGAATGCCAACGAAAAAATACTAGGCCTCGCGACGATGCCCCCTCAAGAAATTTCACTCGACGTATTACTCGAAAAATACGCTAAAGGCGAAGAAACCAGCATACATGAAGTACAAGTGAGAGTGGCAAAAGCACTCTCCAAAGTAGAAAAACCAGAGCAACAAGCGCACTACGAGCACCAATTCTTATGTGCGCAAGAACATGGGTTCGTGCCTGCTGGACGGATAAACTCTGCTGCTGGCATGGACTTACACGCCACGCTGATTAACTGCTTTGTGCAAGCAGTTGGTGATTCGGTCTCTAGCGCAACCGATGGCAAACCCGGTATCTACACCGCCTTAGCCGATGCCGCCGAAACCATGCGTCGAGGTGGCGGCGTAGGCTATGATTTTTCTAGCATACGTCCCAAAGATGCGGTGGTGCGAGGTACTCGCTCGCGCGCTTCCGGTCCGGTATCGTTCATGCAGGTATTTAACGCCTCTTGCTCCACAGTGGAATCAGCCGGGGCGCGGCGCGGCGCGCAAATGGGCGTGATGCGCTGCGACCATCCCGACATCCTAGAATTCATTCACGCCAAAGATCATGGTGATTTAAGTAATTTTAATATCTCCATAGGCGTCACCGATCAATTCATGCAGGCCGTCAGCGAAGATGGCATGTTTGACCTAGTTCACAAAGCCGAACCCAGCCTAGACAAACAAAACGCTGGGGCTAGCCTGAATCCACAGGGACTATGGATCTATCAAAGTATCAAAGCCAGAGATCTGTGGGAAGAAGTGATGAAATCGACCTACGATCACGCCGAGCCAGGAATCTTGTTTTTATCGCGTATTAACGCAGAAAATAATTTATATTATTGCGAAAAAATTGAAGCCACCAATCCATGTGGTGAACAACCACTCCCCGATTACGGCTGCTGTTGCTTAGGCTCGATCAATTTATGCCGCTTCGTGAAAGAGGCTTTTAGCCCGCATGCACACTTCGATTTTGCGGCATTTCAAAGCGTGGTGACGGTAGCAATTCGCATGCTGGATAATGTCTTAGATGCGACCGCCTGGCCACTCCCGCAGCAAAAAGACGAAGCCATGTCCAAGCGCCGGGTCGGCTTGGGATTCTTGGGCTTAGGCAGCAGCTTAGTGATGTTAGGACTACGTTATGATAGCGAAGCGGGACGTGCCTTAGCCGCCCAAATCACGCAACACATGCGCGATACAGCCTATGGGGCTTCGGTTGAACTCGCCAAAGAAAAAGGTGCATTTCCACTCTTTGACAGCAAAGCGTATTTGCAAGGTGCATTTGCACAGCGCCTACCTGAGGACTTACGCCAAGATCTGGCTCAACACGGACTACGCAACTCACATTTACTATCAATCGCACCCACAGGCACGATTACCCTCGCCTTCGCCGACAATGCGTCAAATGGAATAGAACCGGCGTTTTCTTGGGTCTACAATCGCAAAAAACGGATGTCATCGGGCGATCCTAAAATTTACGAAGTGGCCGATCACGCTTGGCGACTCTATCGCCATATGGGTAATGATGTATCCGACGAGAGCAACTTACCTGCCTCCTTTGTCACGGCCTTAAATATGTCTGCCAATGATCACATGTTGATGCTACAAGCAGTACAACCCTATGTGGATTCGGCGATTTCAAAAACCGTCAATGTGCCGATTGATTATCGCTACGAAGATTTTCAAAATCTGTATATGAATGCTTGGCGTGCCGGCTTAAAAGGACTCGCCACTTATCGTCCCAATACCGTTTTGGGCAGTGTATTATCGCTTTCGTCAGCGACCGAAAAACCCTCAGTTCCCGACGACGATTTACTCCGTCGTCAGTTCGATGGCCGCCCCTTCGGCGACCTCGAATCGGTCACCTCTAAAGTGCAATACATGACTTACGAAGGAAAAAAAAACGGTGTACCTCACCGTCAGCTTCATCCATGTACAAGGCATGGTCAATGGCAGTTCAGCGAACATAGAAAGACCGTTTGAATTCTTTATGCCAGCAGGTCAAAAGAACGATGGACAGCAGTGGATTTCGGCCAGCATGCGACTGCTATCAATGGCAGCACGCTCCGGTGGCTCTATCGCCAAAGCGCTACTGGATATGCGCGAAGTGGTGTGGGACAAAGGCACAGTACGCTGCGGCATGATCAGCAAAGATGATGGCACACAAGCCCCGCTTTTTCATGAATCCGA
>JAIELM010000121.1 GCA_019752975.1 Undibacterium sp.
CGTTTCCGTCACATCAGGACAATGACAGTGAATCAAATTTCGGAGATGTAGAAGTATGGGGTGGGCGAATTCGCCTGATCGAGCGATGTAGGCGTCGATACGATCATCTTGGTTTTTCATATTATCCCTTTTTGTATTTGGTGATCAAAATTTTCTTGCCTGTTCCTGATCTACATCGGCGAGCACGGCTAAAACTCGGAGACCTTGGTGCATAGCGTAATACCTACGGTTCTAAGTGACGCTACTTGATGTATGCTCAAATGTCGATAGAAATAAAGCGCTTAGCATACTCTTTTGTATTGGATGTAGAGGACATCGAGCAATCTATTCAATCAAACTATCGTCGACTCTCTTGGTTTTCCTCGCTGATTTTAATAGTTTGGTATGTGATTGCTCTGATTTTAATCTAGCACTTTAACCAAATTTCTTAGTCAGGAACATTTAGCATGGATACATTGAAAATACGCTACAAGATGGCGGAAGAGTCGCACGAATTTGAGCAAATACATCAACTCAATTACCGTACATTTGTTGAGGAAATCCCTCAGCATAGTAGTAATGCGGGGCGGCGCTTAGTAGATCGTTTTCATTTGGAGAATCGCTATTTTATTGCGCTAGACGACGATCAAGTGGTTGGCATGATCGCACTGCGAGCCAATCGCCCTTTTTCTTTAGACGGGAAAATACCCGGGTTGGAACAATACTTGCCAGAGACGACCGGGCAAAGCCTGTGTGAAATACGCCTGCTGGCAATTGATCCTGCTTATCGGCATAGTCGAATTTTTGCGCGCTTATTTGGATTGACGCTGGAATATAGTTTGTCGCAGCAATACACAATGGCCGTGGTCTCAGCCACAATATTGCAAAAAAAATTATATGCCAATCTGGGATTTCAGCCATTTGCTTACCTAGTCGGGACAGCGCGCGCGTTGTATCAACCCATGTATTTGGAATTGAATGCTGCCTTGGAGATGCGCACACGTTTGCAAAGTGCTAGGGTGTGGCCAAGTCATGTATCGCAGCAAGTAGCGCTTGCGACGGTATCTAGCGAGCCAATTAGTTTTATGCCAGGGCCAGTTCAAATTCATCCCTCGGTACAGGAAGTATTTGCTGGTGCGCCCATCTCGCACCGTTCTGAACGATTTCAACAAATATTGGACGCGACCAAACTAAAAATAATGCGTCTAGTTAAGGTAGACAATGTAGAGATTTTTTTAGGCAGTGGCACACTAGGGAACGATGTCGTTGCAGCACAAATATCACGCTTAAAAGCACCAGGACTGATTCTGAGTAATGGTGAATTTGGTCAAAGACTGTGTGATCATGCGGAACGTTTTGGCCTGATCTTTTCAAAACACACCGTACCCTTTGGGCATAGTTTTGACCTACTTGATTTACGGGCATGCTTGCAGCGTGAAAGACCGACTTGGTTGTGGATGACGCATTGCGAAACTTCCAGCGGTATTCTCAATTCCTTGAGCGAAATTCTCTCTTTGTGCAATGAATTTTCGGTCAAACTATGCGTCGATTGCACGAGTTCAGTTGCCTGCGTGGAGGTCGATTTGAGCGGCGTATATTTAGCAAGTACGGTCAGTGGTAAAGCGTTAGCGGCTTATCCTGGCTTAGCTATTGTTTGTTATTCGCATGAAGTCACTCCTGATTCTAGCTTACCAAGATACTTGGACTTAGGTT
Source organism: Undibacterium sp. (assembly GCA_019752975.1). Classification (GTDB taxonomy): domain Bacteria; phylum Pseudomonadota; class Gammaproteobacteria; order Burkholderiales; family Burkholderiaceae_D; genus Undibacterium. Next base: position 1,693 of record JAIELM010000121.1, read on the forward strand.
ACTATCGTGCCTGTTCTGGCGTACCCTACACCCATTCTTATAACTTGGTAGCGGCATTACATCAAGCTTTAAAACGACTCAATATTGAGCGCCGAATTATCGACATTCAATCCGATTCACACTACTTGCGCGCGGCCTTAGAGAAAGAAAACATCCACTGTATTAATGCTCCACATCAAAGCTCGCCTGCAGTATTAAGCATCCAAATAGGAGTCGGTATCTCCTCTTTGGCATGTGGTCAAGCGATGGAGAAGGCCGGTTTTTTATTGAGTTATCGCAGCGCTTATCTTATACAATCCAACCTATTACAGATATGCCTAATGGGGGAAACGAATCGAGCTCAGTTGCAGACTATGTTGAGGTGTTTGACTGCTTGGATGAATGAGCAAACGTCGATGCAACATGTTGAAATCGCTAGTGCGTAATTTGCTGGCGCCGTAAGAGCCAATGATTAGGAACGAATTCCCGAGAACAAATTCAAGAACAAATTCAAGCACAAATTCAAGCACAAATTCAAGAACAATGGAGAGAGTTGACAACGTGAGTACCGAGATCGATCATTTAATCAAACTATTCGTTTCATTCCTAGATAAAGTCGGCATTGAGGTAAAAGAAGGACCTGTGGAGTCGGATACTTTTTTACCCGGTTTAGAAATAAATAGGGGTGTTTTAATCTATGATAGAAATACATTGTTGCACCCCGGCGATATCTTGCACGAAGCGGGACATATTGCGGTGACCGTCGCATCTCAACGTTCTTTATTGTTGGGAAATGTCATGGATGAACAACCCGACAAAGCCGGTGAGGAGATGGCGGCGATGTTGTGGAGTTATGCCGCTTGTATCGAACTTGGCATTGCCCCTGAAATTGTTTTTCATAAAGATGGCTATAAAGGGGAGGGTGCGTGGCTACTCGAAAATTACGCTAACAAAATATTTATAGGTTTGCCCTTATTGATTTGGATGGGAATGACAGCCAAGGAAAGCGAATTAAATGGTTTTCCTCGCATGAGCAAATGGCTGAGAGATTAATGAAATATTGAAACCGACTAAGCGATGATGACAGCTGAAAATAAGCCCCTACTTTATGATTTATGGAAAAAAAGTTGTTCTAGCGTTTCGCTTAGTTCAAACGAAAATGGTCATCAGGATAGCGAGGATAGTTGGGAGCAGAATATCAAAGTGCTGTACCAATTAGGAATAGGAATGGAAGAAACCATTCGCTTCCTCTATCTTAATCAACCGACCTATGCTGAGTTTGAAAGCTGGCTCAATCAAACAAAAAATGTATCATCAAGTGCTGGTTCGAGTGAGATTGACGAAAATCAAAACGACGTTCTGACTGAAGCGGATTTAAAATTCTGGGATGAGAATGGTTATTTAGTTTTGAGGAATGTCATTTCAAGGCAACAGTGTATTGCGACCCAAAATGCGATTTGTGCTTTTCTCAATATGCAAGCGGAGAATAGTTTAACTTGGTATCAAAGCCATGAGGATAAAAAAGGCTTGATGGTTTCCTTGGTACATCACCCCACTTTAGATGCGAATCGTGAATCCGCTATTATCCGTAAAGCATACCAACAACTTTATCGCTCTACGGAAATCTATAAGACCATCGATAAAGTCAGTTTCAATCCACCGGTTTCTGAACATGCTTGTTTTATGGGTAGTCAATTGCATTGGGACGTGAGCTTATCTTTGCCTATTCCTTTTGCCTTGCAGGGACTTTTATATTTAACCGATTGTGAATCACATGAAGGTGCTTTTCATTGCGTACCTGGTTTTCATCATCAGATAGAAGCATGGTTAAATCAATTACCGGCGGAGGTGAATCCAAGAGAGGAAGCATTACGAAAACTCAAATCAGTTGCGGTGGTTGGGCAAGCTGGAGATTTTGTTATTTGGCATCAAGCTTTGCCGCATTGTGCCACCCCTAATTTAGGAAAAAATCCTCGCATGGTGCAATACTTAACCTATCTTCCAATGAAGGAGGAAATACAAGAAGTGTGGAAGTAGTTCTGCTTAGCAGTCACCTTAATCTGAATAATTTGAATAATTTGAATAATTTGAATAATCTGAAGGATGCTCATGAAATCTCGTCGTCAATTTTTGATTCAGACACCCATTGGTCTACTCGGTGCTGCCGCTACCGTGAGTCAGGCTGCGCAGCAGACCGTGCCAGTTCCAGTGCCGCCAGCCGGTACGCCACCGACATTTGGTACTGCGCCGGCAGTTGGCCCAGAGGTCAATCTGGCGACATTTGCAGAAGCTGAAAAATTGATGCAAGTGACCCTGTCGCCTGCCGAAAGAGAGATGGCAGCCGCGACTTGGCGCACTACTATGGCCGGACTGCTAGAACGTCGTACCGGGCCGCGTAGGGTACCGCTGGCGGATAATATAGCACCAGCGAACGTCTGGAATCCTGTGCTGCCAGGGACGAAACTTGCCGTGACGCGAGATCGATTTATTCGCAGCAAAGCGCTCACTGCTCCCTTGCCGAATAACGATGCGGACATCGCCTTTTCGCCAGTGACACAACTATCGCGTTGGATCGCTAGTAAAGCGATTTCATCTGAGCGTCTCACCCGTATTTATCTTGATCGGATTGAGCGTCTTGATCCTCAGTTGCGGGCAGTGATTACCGTCACTAAAGAACACGCATTACAACAGGCAAAACAGGCAGATAAAGAAATCGCCGCAGGAAAATATCGTGGCCCACTGCATGGCATTCCCTATGGCGTCAAAGATTTACTCGACACCGCCGGCATTGCAACAACCTATGGCGCTGAACCATTTCGTCATCGTGTGCCGGCTAAAGATTCCGCTGTGGTCGCACGCTTGCATGCCGCTGGTGCA
>JAIELM010000503.1 GCA_019752975.1 Undibacterium sp.
GCACTACCTGCATTGATGGTCTTTTCGACGGTGTTGACTTTACTGACCGTGGGATGCACATGTAGAGTAATATTCCCGCCGTCGTCAATTTGCGGTGTCACGTCTAAAGCCACACCGGAAAAGAATGGATGCACATCCACCGTCACGGTAGGCGCAGTAGTACCGGTGGTACTCTGCACTCCCGGTGTGGTTTTTAAACTCGTCACAAAAAACTCATCAGTCCCAACCTTAAGCACCGCCTTTTGATTATTCAAGGTAGCTATACGCGGACTGGACAACACGTGCACACTGCCCTGCGATTCCAAGAACGAGAGTAAAGCTGAAAAATTGGCGGTTTGAAAAGCCAACCCAAACAAAGAACCAGCGGCCTTCGCTGCAGCACCAAGATTCATACCGGTCGCGCTCGTGGCAATTCCGGTATCACCAGCAATCAATCTCGTGGTACTTAAGATGCTACCTGGCGACAAAAATCCTAGAGAAGCGGCACTATTAGGTGAAGTTTTCAGAGACGCAAAAGTCGCCCAATTGATCCCAGTTTGATACTGATCATTCAACTCAACTTCCAGAATCTTAGCTTCTAATATGACTTGCCTATCCACCGACAATTGAGTTGCTTTCAAATAGGCAGCAATATTCCTTATTTCGTCCGACATCGCACGTACCACGACCACCCCTGATTGTGGATTAATCACCACTTGCCGCCCCTCTTGCTTACCGCCGGCTAAGACCTGAATCGATTCTTTTAACTCTGCCCAAAAATCATTATTGGTAGTGGTGCTAATTTTACTCGACGATACCGATTGACTGCCCCCATCCCCACCTTGACCACCCTGCCCCGATTGACCACCTTGTCCTCCCTGCTGTCCATTTTGACCATTTTGACCATTTTGTCCGCCGCTACCCGAAGATGAGATAGCATCTGCGACTGACCCGGGAGTGACACGAATATCTGAAGTTCCCTTACGTACCGAAGCCAAGTAATTAATGTGAAAAACCCGTGTCTGCAAGGTTAAAGGTTTAACATAAATACGATTACCATCGATTTTATATTCATAGCCATAGAGTTCACGAATCGCATCGAGTGCTTCAAATAAGGTGACATCTTTAAGATTGGCAGATACAGTACCAGTCACATCTGGATGCACCAACATGTTATAAGAAGTACCGGCAACAATACCCATAAAAAATTGACTGGCCGGAGCATTACTAAAATTAAGATTAAAACGCTCTTCTAATGGTCTACGTACCGGCGGCAAATCCGCCTTCAAAGATGGCAACAAAGACGCCGCAACTGCCTCTGGTTCGGCCGCTTTTACTTTGCTAGCAGTAGCCTTAGACATCTCGCTTTTGATCAACTCATAGGTTTCCTGCCGTGTCGGTGGCATAGCACATCCGGCTAACACCATCAGCGTCACGATTCCCCATATCGAACAAATTGTTATTTTCATTTTTACGCCTTCTCGGTCCCGCTCTCGTTTAAATCTATGTACGCTCATCATTTTTAAGGTATTGGTTTCCCAGTGTTTGAGAGTTTTGCTTTTTTCCCGGCAAGTACCGGTTTAATTTGAAAATCAGGAAACAGCCGCAAAGTATGCAGCACTTTGTGCTTACCTTTCCCCTCCCTGAGAATGGCTTCTGTTTCGGTCAAGCGCACCAAAACTTGATTGCCAAATTTGCCGTTCAATTTAACTGTCTTACCGTCAATGATGGCTAACTGCCTATCCGCACCAATTAATATCGATTGTAAAACTGGTCCGCTTGCGACTGGACTAAGCCCTACACCTGACAGTAGGCTGGCTGGTGGGCGCGTAGGATCCTGTAACTCCTGCGCAAAAACAGCAGGACCAATCAGCAAAAAACTCAAAAAGAAATGAGTAATGCTCGGCTTAATCAGCATTGCTACAGGTTGATCCATTTTTTCTCTAGGCTCAAAGTAAATAAATTTAAGCTCAAACGCGCTTTGGGATATTCCACGACTTGTAATGAACTTTTACTCCAATAAACACGTTCTGGCATAGCTTCTAATTCACGTAAATACGCGAGCATATCAAGGTAATTGCCTTGAACAACCAATTCCACCTCATGTTTGTAAATACTACGCTCCGCAGGAATAGCAAAATTAGTGTGATTTTCTTTGCCAGTCGGATCAGTTGCGTTTCCAATTGACACGGGAGTCTCAATCAAATTAACTACCGGTAAACTTCGCAATGAAGCCAATTGTAAATTCTTATTCCGCTTCAAAATACCTTCTAAGAAGGCATCCATTTTTTCCGGAAGCACCAGATTTCTCTGTACATCTTGCAAGTCGTTATCGAGTGTTTTTAGTCGCTGTCTTGCCACCACAATACCTTGTTTGATTTCAGCATCCAAATCAACTTTAATCCCCGCCATCCGCTGCTCGATTTCAGATTGCAGGCCTACAATTTGCGCTTGCTCTTTATGATTTTTGTCTTCCAACTGATGCAGTTTTTTCCGCAGCGGGTCGAACAAAAAAACATGCGCCAACAATAATACGCCTACCGTTAAAATAAATACCAGAATTAGCCTCTCCCTTTGGGACAAAGCGTCGATTTTGGCACGCAGAACTAGCCATTGTTTTTTCATGGGTTTTTCGCCCCTGCAATCGCCGCATTGATTGATGCTCGCACTGCATCACTGGAATTTACACCATTCGAGGCTACCTTCACTGGAGCAGCAACTGCAGCTCCGGCAACAGATTTCTCTTTCGCCTCCGTAGAGCGTAATTCAAATTCTATGTACGGTGCATCTTCCTCGGTTTTCGTCGATTTAGTAGAACTAGTTGGCGCGAGGGCGCTACTCGCCGTACTCGCCACCACGGCAATTTGAGGTCGATTCATCTGTAGTGCGGCGAAGGTTTTTCCTTGCATGACCTTTTCACGTTTAAGTTGATTGATGTAGACAGCTAGGGCTGCGGGCTGCATGGCTCGCCCTTGGATACTGATATCAAAACCAGCCCCCTCTAAACTAAAACCGGTGAGCCACACGCCGGCAGGAATTTGTTTAGCGAACGCAGCCAAATAGCCTGAATAACCACCCGTATCACCAAAATCACTGCCACGCAAAATCTGTGCGATGTTTTCACGCTTTTGTATCGCGGTTTCTATCGTCCGCAACTCCTTTTCATAAATGGGATTTTTTGACTTTGCCGCAACCATTTCCCTTAAAGGTGTAACTTGCGCCGTTAGGACGCTCACTCGCGCAGTCTGTTGACTCAAGAGTTGTTCTTGCTTAGATGTTTCAATAACCAAATAACCCCAAATCCCTGCCACCAAGGCTAAACTCAAAGCAAATGCGCCGACAATATTTGACGACGTTAGTACTTCTTTTTGCTTAAGTAAACGCGGGTCATATAAATTGATTTGCTGACTCATATGGCAGTCACTTCACGTCGTAAAGCAGCACCTATCACGTAAAAGAAATCAGCTTGTTTTTCTGGCTCTTCCATTTCAGGGATTTTCGTCAAATTGACTATGCTTGCCAAGTCCAGAATCTCAACTGGCATATACATATTTCCACTCAAAAAAACTTTCAAATCCTGCGCCACGGCGCCTATAGGTGACAACACTAATTTAGCTGTCGTAATATAATTATGCTGGCGGTCAAAATGATCTAAGGATCTTTGCAATTCCAAAGATACTCGTTCAAACACATGTCCACGCTCGTCCACATCAGGATTACGCAAATCGGTCGAGCTAATATCCAAACGACGCGACAAATACAATTCACCCGCAAAACTGACCGTCAAAATACCACCGTTAATATCAAAAGACAGCATCGCCAAGCCGCGCCCTGGCGTTTCTAATAGCGCAGAAATATTTCGCTGCGCCATCTCGGCGACATCAATCACATCTAAGGGTAGTTTCGCCTTAATGAAGGCATTCTGATGTTTAACGATGTTCGCACTTTTTGCCACCACGGCAATCAAAGAAGAGTTTCGTCCAGCATTATTGGTGTCACCGGGGACTTTTAAAAGATCATAGCAAGCCTCATCCACGGAGTAGTCCAAGACTTCCTTCAAACGGAAACGTGCGGCCTCCTTCAATTCATCATCGGGAACATTAAGACTTTCTAAGGAGGTCAACTGATACTCACCCGCGTTGAGCAACAGGCTGCACGACATTTTTTTTGCCCGTGTTTCACGCCCTAGGCGTTCCAATAACACTTCCCATTCTTGCTTGGCTTTAGGATAAAAACAGACAAAATCCAAAGCTGGCAAAGCCGCAAGCTCGTGTCGAACGTTTGCGGCAAACAAGCCATCAACCGCGAGACTAATGGCCAGCAATTCAGCATTTTTCTTTTTTCTTGAGAATAATCTCATGCACGTTATCCATTTTAGGTCTCTTGCTTGACGTTAAGATAATACAGGTAACTTGTCAATCTTTACTAGTCGTTTTGTTGTCGATTTGCAGTATGGCAACGCATTTTGCACGGAAATTGTGGTACTAGTGGTTTTCACGCTGATAGATGACGCGACTGTCCTTTTTGTAAAGCCCAAAATTGGCTCTCGCACTAGGATTGG
>JAIELM010000509.1 GCA_019752975.1 Undibacterium sp.
GGATTTGATTTTTGGGTCAAAGCGCTCGATGACAATGCCATCACCCGTGCTGGTGTACTCGCGAGTTTTTGCGACAGTCCAGAAAACCAAGCTCTGCTAATCGGTTCGATTCAAAATGGGATTGAATACTCGCCTTGGTTGGGGTAGCTTGGTTTTAGATTTCATTAATTTGATTGGGGCTTAATACCCAAAATCATTTCGGCTATCTATGACATCGGGGGTGACGAGGACCTAATTTTCATTTTATGTAATGCCCCCTTCAGCCAGAAACACACAGCGTTCGTTGTTGAACTCAATTCCCCCACTTCCTTGCGATGCGCGAAAAGGCGAGCCGATACTTTGCCTTACGCAGGCAAACATTCTGTTATCGGTATTTTGTTATCTTCAAAAATATACCGAGATGACTATCGGGCTGCTTAATTAGCTCATGCGTTTAATAAATGTAGGAACATTATTTAATGTTATTTTTTCAATTTTATCGTTAATATGGGATAATAGTAATCTCAATTTCTAGTCTCATGCTTTCAAATGATGCTTAAATTTATCTGATGATTTTTTAGGAATAATCAATGACCAAATTTGTTTGGGACGCTAAGTCCAATCAAATCCTTCACTACAACCGTGGTGACACAATTCAGTTCAATGGCATATCTGCAGCAAAACTTAGTTTCAGATGGTTAGATGGACAGTTAACTCTTATTGGTTTGAATGCCAATTTAACATTGATATCGGCTAATGCCAGTTTGGACGATCTTCAGCATTTAAATTTAACTTTTGTAGATGGCAGTCAATTGCACTACGTCGTTGATCAAAATGTAAATTTTGCTAGCAAGTGGGGAGACTATTTGTTGGGCAATGATTTAGGTAATCAACTGTATGGTCTAAGTGGTAATGATAGGCTCGAGGGACAGGGCGGCGAGGATACGTTGGTTGGCAATGGCGGTACTGACACTCTTATTGGTGGCGATGGTGATGACGTTCTTGATAGTGGGCAATTTTATGATAGTGACAAAAAAATTTGGCTTCCCGACGATCAGGGGGATTTGCTTGATGGTGGCGCTGGAAACGATGAGATTTATGGAGAACAAGGGAACGATACACTTCTAGGTGGATCTGGTAATGATTTGCTCGTAGGTGATGATGGAAATGACACTTTAGATGGTGGAACTGGAAGGAATCAACTCTATGGCGGCGCTGGAAACGATACCTATTATATTCATAATCGAAATGACACTGTTTATGATTCGAAAGGAGACGACAGTGGAACTATTTTTGCCGATTTTTTTAGGACTGATCCCTCTGTTGAGCATTGGACTTGGGCACCAGGAGTAGCAAAATTTCCCTACTGGATAGATGCCCTGTTATCTCGCGGTTCGCAGTTTTTAGGAGCACAAATCGCGACTAAAAAAATTGTTTACTTTTGTTTTCCAAAAACACCGGCATCTTTTTTTAGCGAAACCGATAAAGATAAGTTCCTTCCTTTCACAGACGATCAAATCAATTTTACCAAAAAAACATTGGATTATATAAGTACTTTAATTGATGTTCAATTTGTGGAAACGACAAATCCTAATACAGGGTACACGGTTGTTTTTGGAAATAATCGGCAAGCAAATTCCGGTGGGTATGCCTACTCAATAGAATCTGACCATGGCAGTGTGCTGATGCTCAATTATATTGATCCAAGTACGGGTGGGCCACTTTATGGTTACCCATTAGAGCCTAGCAAAAATGATGGGGCTGGCTTCACCCCTATCTTATTACATGAAATAGGGCATTCACTAGGTTTAAAACATCCCTTTGAGCATACCGATGCGGGTGGCCAAGTAGCGCTAGGTCCTTATTTGACTGGTGACGAAGAGTCGATGGCTTGGACAATGTTGAGCTATACGCGGAGTGCACAGAAGCTTGACTACAAAACTTATAGTCCATTCGATATTGCAGCGCTACAAGATATTTATGGTGTTTCAACTCAAGCTCATCCAGATAATTCACGATATATTTTAAATGAAATTGCGAGCAATTTTATCTGGGATGGCAATGGTACAGACACAATCGATGGCTCTAAACTAACGAAGGCGTTGACTTTGTACATGGAGGCCGGCTATTGGAGCTATATTGGCGCTAAATCAACTACAATTTCGTCAGCCGGGCAAATTACTATTAATTTTGGGACGGTTATTGAAAATGCGATCGGTAGTGCAAATAGTGACAGTATTATCGGCAATGCGGAAAATAATGACATTCAGGCGAATGCCGGGAATGACATGATTAAAGGGGCAGGGGGTGACGATATACTTAATGGTGGTGATGGAGTAGATATCGCCACATACTCGGGAAACTCTTCGGAATATCTTGTTTCGTTCAATTCGGAAAATGGACAGCTCACGATCAAAGACTTAATCCTTGAACGTGACGGGACCGATAAATTAAGCAATATAGAGCTTCTTAGCTTTAAAGATCAAATCATTTCGACTGCGGATTTTTTGATTCAAGAAGCTTACGCTATCGTCAGCAGTGCAAATTCAATTAATGAGGGCAGTAGCCTAACTTACGCGGTCAACACAAGAAATGTGGCCATAGGCACGACGCTTAGCTACAGTTTAACTGGAGTTTCTACTGCTGACTTAGTTGGTGGTGGGTTATCTGGAACGGTGAAGGTGGTGGCCGGAGGTCTGACTACATTTACGATTAAGTTAGCAGCCGACAACTTAAATGAGGGTGTTGAAGTTCTTACGGCGAACATTAGTAACGCAACGGGAGTGATTTTAGCCACCGCTGCACCCGTTACCGTCAACGACACTTCGGTGCTTGTGCTAGCACCAACTTACGCCATTACCAGCAATTCCAGCTTAGTCAACGAGGGAGCTAGTATCACTTACACCGTTAACACTAGTAATGTTGCGGCTGGCACGATACTCAATTACAGCTTAATGGGGGTTTCCGCAGCCGATCTTGTTGGTGGTGCTCTAACCGGAACCGTGACTGTTCTTCCCAGTGGTGTGTCTACATTCTCGGTGAATTTAGCTGCTGATAATTTAACCGAGGGAGCTGAGGTCATTGTAGCGAAAATCAGCAGTTCAACAGGATCAATAGTAGCTACAGCATCATCGGCTCGGGTAAATGATACTTCTCAAAACAAAGACACAAAGGGTCCATTTCCTAAAATTATTAGTAATTTTTCAGCAGAAAAAGCGATGGCGGTGAAAGTTGTCAATAGTATTGCCTATGTGACGGACATGCACAATGGAAATACATTAGATCCAAATGTTGCTGCGGGAAGCTTATTACTAATCGATGTGAGTAATGTTCAGTCTCCCAAATTACTCGGTAGTTATGGTGATAAAAATTCAGGGAAAAATTTAGGGCTGGATGTTGTTGGTAAGCATGCTTTTGTGGCAAATGCCGATAAAGGTTTTCAAATATTTGATGTTAGCGATCCAAAAAAGCTAACGCTTTTATCTACAAGCAAAATTGATAATCCACAAAATGTCCTTGTTGTTGGTGATAGTGCCTTTGTAGCAGCTCAAGGACAACTGGCAATATATGATGTTGCGAATCCCACAGTACCAAAAGCATTGGGTTTATATCAAGCGGAAGATGTTTCAAATTTCAATCAAATGGCAGTCCATGGGGGTGTCTGTTACCTCGCTGATCCTAATGGAATAAGGATGCTTGATATCGCCGATCTAAGTAATCCCAAGCTAATTGGCTTCTACAATAATGAGCAAATAGGAAGTACCTCGGATATTGTTATTCAAAATCACTTTGCCTATGTTCTATCCGAACTTCAGGGGCTGCGAATTCTGGACATTAGTGATCCGATTCATCCTCTCTTATTGGCTTCACCTGTAGATGATGGGAATCATAATAAAATTTTCCGAAAAATAGAAAAGAACTATGATTCTGTATATTTATCGTACGACACAGTGAGCGGAAAGGCAGGAATTGAAGCACTTGACGTTAGTGTTCCGAGTAAGCCGGTGATGCTGGGAAGTAAGGAAATATTAGAACATGCGGGGAATTTAACCATCAGCGGTGACTTTGCTTATTTAGCTTCGCTAGAAAAAGGATTGCAAATAGTGCAGTTGTCTAATGGTGCTGCCATTGCTACGTACGAGGGGACAAAAGGAAATGATCGTTTTTTCAGTAGCATGAAAAATGATCAATTTCTTGGAGGCGACGGGATCGATCTTGCTATATATTCGGGGAAAAGGGCGGAGTATACCCTTACAGGGGATCTCAAAAACCTTAGTGTACAAGATCATCAGAATATGAGGGATGGCAGCGATTTTCTAACGCAAGTAGAACGTTTACAATTTTCTGATACCGCTATCGCACTCGATCTCAATGGTAACGCAGGCCAAGCCTTCCGTATTTACCAAGCCGCACTTGACCGCAAGCCCGATTTAGTTGGCTTAGGCTATTGGATTAACGCGATGGATAAATTGGGTTTTACCATCACCATGGTGGCGGCAAGTTTCTTCGAGCAGGTAGAATTTAAAGCCCTGTATGGAGACAATCCTGATAACAAGAC
>JAIELM010000185.1 GCA_019752975.1 Undibacterium sp.
ACATCATGTATGCCGCTGATGCGTTTAATAATGTCGCCGGTATTTGCATCAACAATAGAGTTCCAAATTTCTAGCTTGCCACCGACCGTCACATTGGTTTTTACCAGATAGGCGAGTTTGTAATCTGTTACTACAGTTTCAAAATCGACCGCATTCCAACTAGCTTCATTTTTTAAGGCGCCTTCTGCTGTAAGGCGGCTAACAGAAATTGGGAAAATAATCAGTTCAGTAGTAGGGGCTTCTAGTGTTACGAGATCAGCTGTTGTGTTACCTAATGCTTTGGCAATTGCGGCATCAGCACTAATTTTTGGTGTGGTGCTTCTGACGCGCGCTTGTGCGTTAATCGCATCAAATTTTGCTTTGCCAGATACTGGGGCGGCGCTTAATAGTGGCGCTGCTTTCATAGGTTTGCCAGTGGTCGTACTAAGTAATTGATCCTTGCTATCGACCACAGCAACTGCGCCAGAACCCCAAACACGAACCCCTTTGAAGGTTTGCACGGTGCGGACGATTTTGTTTCCATCCTGACCAGGGTTAACGCTGGCAACTTTCAGTGCATGGTCTTTTGATAAACCTTGTTGCTTAGCCAACGTAGTCGTCAAGCCGACCGGCGCTGTCATCTTTGCGTCTGGTGCCACATTAAATAGCTGGCGCTCATTCGCAGCCATTGATGTTCCTGCATAGGTCAACGCAAGTGACGCAGCTATGATTGATAAACGAAAATTCATTAAAATATCTCCAAATAAATTATTAACACACATCGAGAAGTACTACGTAGTGTCGCTTTTTTTTTACCATTACTCAATTATTCTTTCACGAGGCCGCTAATTTCTAACTACTAACGAACCTGCAGATCAACATAATCAAGCTGATCGTGCATTGTAAATGAGTTGATCAGGAATTGTACATGGCATGCGACTAATATTTTTGCAGTATTTGTACACTGCCCAAAGAAAATCCAAACTAAATTAAAAGGCAAGATAAATTGTTGGACAAATCCAACGGCATTGGAATTTTCGATTCACAACAGAAAGATGTTTTCTGGAACGAATGCACTACGGTAGTTGGCAGCACCGGCTATGCCAAGGCTACTCAAATCAGCATCATTCCCACCTGTCTTGGATGATCCCAGCAGGTCAGAATTTCCCCTAGGCTATCTGGATGAAATCATTGCGTCGTGCGCTACTACATTCAGATGGGCTAAACAGTGCAAGTGGCTGGATTCGCTACCAATTACCGCTTGGCCTAGTTTTCTAGTGAATCTTGTGAAGTAAGACCGCAGTGTGTTTTGATTTGATGAACTAACATAAAACCTTATAGGAAAAACGTGCAGTTGACTCTGTAGAGTTGCTGTTACGAATTATCATTTAACACTAAGTACAAACCCAATATTGGTGTGAGTTGAAAAATGGAGCGAGAAAGTAAGAGTTAGATGAATTTACAAAAAATGTGATGCACGTCACATTTTTAATGATATTATGCGAGGATAATGCGCCACCTCAGTTTTTAAATGAGGAAATATAGCAATTATTCAGACCTTCTCTGAAGGTTTGAAGTTTCAGAGTATCCCGCACTATTTTATGTCATTCACTAGGGTTTAATCGCGAATTGGGTGGAGTTCGTTACTGAACAAAAGTTGCTGGATTCCCACTAAAAGCATGCGGGAAAGACAGCTGACATAGTGAGCTGAATAATTGCAAAGTAGGTAAAATTTCCTCAACTTGCTTGCGGAGGTTTTGCGTTAGTTCTCACTGTGGCGGTGACTTTGTAGATGTCTGGGGCAATTCTCCGTGAAATCGGAACTTTTCTGTGTAGAAATGATTTATGAAATCAAAATTTCAACTTCCAAAAAACGAAATCGTTGATATCTTAACGACGTTTAAGGGTACTTTTAAAACCATAGGGGTTTTTAGTGCCATTATTAATCTCTTGATGTTGGTGCCGTCTTTGTACATGTTGCAAGTGTATGACCGTGTGCTACAGAGTCGCAATGAGATCACTTTATTGATGCTCACCCTCTTGATGTTGGGTGCTTATGCCTTGATGAGTGCCTTAGAATTCATACGTAGCTTTGTCCTGATCCGTCTTGGTGCCAAGATGGACATGAAACTCAATAAGCGCATTTATACCGCCGCCTTTGAGCAAAACCTTAAAAAAGGTGGTGCCAATGCTGGGCAGTCGCTGCAAGATTTGACGCAAATTCGTCAGTTCCTAACGGGGAATGGATTGTTTGCCTTCTTCGACGCGCCTTGGTTTCCCATCTATTTGGCCGTCATATTTATGTTCGACCTTTATCTCGGATTGTTTGCAACGATCGCTGTAATTATTATGGTGATTTTGGCGTATGTGAATGAGCGAGTTTCTAAAAAGCCGCTGGCAGAAGCCAATGGTATGGCCATCGTTTCCAGCAATCTCGCTACTAATAACTTGAGAAACGCCGAAGTCATCGAAGCGATGGGAATGTTGCCCAATTTGATGGGGCGTTGGTATAAATTGCACGCCAAATTTTTGCATTTGCAAGCAGAGGCCAGCGAAAAATCCGGCGTCGTTACTGCAGCGAGTAAATTTTTCAGGGTTTCTGTGCAATCCATGGTCTTGGGGTTCGGTGCCTTGTTGGTCATTGAAAACAAGATGACTCCCGGTATGATGATCGCTGGCTCTATTTTGCTAGGTAAAGCGACTGGCCCTATCGATCAATTGATCGGTGTATGGAAGCAGTGGAGTACGGTGAAGAGTGCCTATCTGCGCTTAAATGAATTGTTGTCCAATCATCCACCGCGTGAAGCGGGTATGGACTTGCCTAAACCTTTAGGCGCTGTCGCAGTAGAAGGCGTGACCGCTGCTCCTCCAGGCTCTACCGTGGCGGTGATCAAAGGCCTGACTTTCGCTCTGCAAGCAGGCGATGTTCTCGGTGTGATCGGCCCATCAGGCTCAGGTAAGTCCACTTTGGCACGTTTGTTGGTCGGTGTTTGGCCTTCAGCGGTAGGTAAAGTACGTTTAGATGGCGCAGACATTTATCAGTGGAACAAAGATCAATTGGGACCGCATATTGGGTATTTGCCTCAAGACATCGAGTTGTTTGGCGGCTCTGTAGCCGAAAACATTGCCCGCTTTGGCGAAATTGATTCAGAAAAAGTGATCACCGCCGCTAAGCGTGCCGGTGTGCACGACATGATTCTGCATTTCCCTAAAGGTTATGACACCATGCTAGGTGATGGCGGTGCTGGTTTGTCAGGTGGTCAGAAGCAGCGGCTTGGTTTGGCACGTGCGATGTACGACGATCCCTCGATGTTGGTGTTGGATGAACCGAATTCGAATTTGGATGATGTCGGTGAACAGGCCTTGATCGTTGCGCTCAACGATTTCCGTTTGCGTGGCAAGACCATCGTTTTGATCACTCATCGTCAGGCGGCTTTAGCGATCACTAATAAACTGTTGTTGTTGCGTGATGGCGTCGCGCAAGCCTTTGGTCCGCGCGATCAAGTCCTGCAAGCACTTGCGCAAGCTCAACAACAGGCTCAAGCTCAAGCACAAGCACAAGCACAAGCACAAGCACCACAAACAGCGATAGCACCAACAAGTGCCAATCAAGCCGGTCAAGCGGCAAAGCCGAATGTAACTGCTGCTAATTCAGCGGCTACCGAGCCTCCCGCAGATACGCAAGCGCGTATCGAAGCTGACGCACAGGAAGAGGAATCAAAATGAAAAATTTAGCTTTGAGTAAACAAAATGCGACCGATGTTGCAGTCAATAATGTCGAGACCATAGAATTAAATACCGATGCGGGATCCTACGCTAAACTAGGTTGGATGATTGTGATTTTCGGTGTCTGTGGCTTCTTGTTATGGGCTTCGATTGCTCCCTTGGATCAAGGTGTGCCTTTGTCTGGAAACGTCGCTGTTGCGGGTAGTCGTAAAGTAATACAGCACCAAATCGGCGGGACGATAGATCAAATTTTGGTGAAAGATGGCGATTCGGTCAAAGCAGGTCAGGTGGTAGTGACCATGAATAGTGTGGCCGCTAAGTCGGCACTCGATATCGCCAACGCACAATTTTATACTGTGAAAACAGTGGAAGCGCGCTTATTGGCAGAGCGTGCCAACGCGCCGACGATTACTTTTCCTAAGCAATTGCTGGATTTGAAAAAAGATCCTCGCCTAGAAAACAATATGTCTTCGCAGCAACAACTCTTCTCTAGTAGAAAATTGTCGCTACAAAACGAATTGGCAGCGGTGGACGAAAATTTGTCAGGATTAGGCTCTCAATTGGGTGGCTTAGAGGAATCGATGCTGAGTAAAAAGCAGCAGCAGGTATTTTTGAAAGAGCAGCTAGATGGCATGCGAGATTTGGCCAAAGATGGTTATGTCGCACGCAATCGTTTGTTAGATCTGGAGCGTACTTACGCACAAGTCAACGGCAGCATCTCAGAGGATATCGGTAATATCGGGCGACTCAAGCGTCAAATTTCCGAATTGAAGCTGAGGAAACAACAGCGTCAAC
>JAIELM010000190.1 GCA_019752975.1 Undibacterium sp.
GGGGTTTTGGCAATTTTGGTATGGGACGTGCGCAGCAATTGGGTTTTGCGGTGATTGTGATTGCGCTGCAAGTTGTGTTTAGTCATTGGTGGTTGTCTAAATTCCGCTATGGACCTATGGAGTGGTTGTGGCGTGCGATTACGTATTGGAAAATTCCAGCATTGAAAATCGAAACCTCGACACCAGAAATAAAAGTAGCTTAAACAAAAATGCGCCCTATATAAAAATAGGGCGCATTTTTTTACATCAATATGACAAGGTAAACTCACAGGGTCGCAATCTATTTTGCCTCAAGCTTGATAAGATTGGGGCAGGTTGATTACATCAAGACTTTGCGTAGCCAATGATTGATATCGATGATCTCTTGCGCGCAAACAGAGTGTTGCATCCAATAGTCGTGCCATTCGATCGTGTACCCTAAGCTTAATAAAAGCTCGCGGGATTCTTGTGCGCGTTGGATAGGAATGACTTCATCGGCGCTGCCGTGTGCCATGAAAATGGGTATGCCTTGGTTGGTTGGGTGTCGTTGTTCGGCTAGGGTGTGACGCAAAGGAACATAGCCGGACAAGGCTAGGATGCCAGCGAGTTTTTCAGGGTGGCGTAAGCCTGTTTGTAGGCTCATCGCGCAGCCCTGTGAGAAGCCTGCAAGTATGATGCGGTCGGACTTAATACCACGCTCATTTTCTTTGGCAATGAGGCGAGCGATGTGCTCTGCCGATGAGATTAATCCTGCTTCATCTTCACGTTTGCTGATGTCGGTACCTGCTGCGGCAATATCGTACCAAGCGCGCATGACGTAACCATTATTGAGTGTGACAGGAATCATGGGTGCATTGGGAAATACGAAGCGCAATGCAGGACAGCCAGTTAAATCTAATTCTTGGACAATAGGTACGAAGTCATTGGCGTCAGCTCCTAGGCCGTGCATCCAAATAATGGTGGCGGTGGGATTGGGTGCACTTTCTAGTTCTATGGTGTCGAGTAGCATGGTCATGGTTCAGTGGAGAGTTGTCGAAGGAAAGAACAAAAAAGAACGAGCATACAATGAGAATACTACAGTGCTATCAGATCAACATAAAGTGAGCTGCGAGTGAGCTGCGCTCGCTCAAGCAGATTTCACTCGTAAGGCTGATTTGGGTCGAAACACTTTACATACCGCTTCATGTGTTTCCACATAAGGACCACCGATTAAATCGATGCAATACGGTATCGCCGCAAAAATTCCTGCAACCAGTTGCTTACCGTCAGCATCTTTTAAACCTTCTAGGGTTTCTTTGATGGACTTCGGTTGTCCGGGTAAATTTAAAATCAATCCAGCATGCTCCTCACTTTCACGGATCACTGCCACCTGGCGTGACAGAATAGCCGTGGGTACAAAGTGCAAACTGATCTGGCGCATCTGTTCACCAAAACCCGGCATCTCTTTACTGCCGACCGCTAGAGTAGCTTCGGGCGTGACATCGCGCCGCGCTGGCCCTGTGCCACCAGTAGTGATCACAAGATCGCATTGGGCATTGTCAACGAGCTCGATTAAGGCTGCTTGGATGGCGCTTTGCTCGTCTGGGATGAGTCGAGTTTCCAGTTGCCAAGGGGTGCTTAGGGCGCTTTCAAACCAAGCCTTTAAGGCAGGTAGGCCTTGATCTTGATAGATTCCGCTAGACGCCCGATCAGAGATGGAGACTAAGCCTATACGTAGCGCTCTATCTAGCTTATTACTCGTCGTCATCGCCACCATCTTCATCATCATCGATAGTGTTCGTGTCCAAGGCTTGAGCTGCCTTGTGTTTGGTTTGAATTTCTTTCAAAATCTGGAAAATTTCCCGGTAGGCTTTGGGTGGTTTGTTTTCCGCTTGCTCTTTTTTTGCATTGCGAATCAGGGTGCGCAGATGTTGTACATCTAACTCAGGATTTTCTGCCATCAATTCGGTCAAGGCCATGTCGTTAGTAAGCAGTTTTTCACGCTTACGCTCCAGTGCATGCATCATGGCGGTTTCGGATTTCGACGCACCCTTCCAGCTATCGATGGTTTTTTGTATCAGCGCCACTTCAGCTTCGTCTAGCGTTCGCATTTTTTTGCCGACATATTGCATTTGACGGCGACGACCTTCGTGGTTGGTGATTTGCTGACACTCTAGAATAGCGTCACGCACATCTTCTGGCATAGGAACACGTTTGACGCGATCGCGTGCTGAGTCTACTAGCTCTTGTCCCATTTTTTGTAGGGAGGTCATCTGGCGCTTTAATTCCGATTTGGAAGGGCGGTCATATTCGGGTTCGAACTCGTTGGATTGGGGGCCGCAAGAGCCGCGATTAGGATTTGGCATTTTTGTACTATAAACTTATTGAAACGACTGCTATGATACTCCCTTTATTTACTAATCCAAAGAAACCGACGCTATGAGTAAGCCTGTGAGCAAGCCTGTCTTCACCCACACCGTGGATCAATTCAAACAAATTACCCAAGATATGCTTGCTATTGCCCGTGAAAAAGGGGCAACGGATGCGGCGGTTGAAGTGAGTGAAGGTGGCGGTTTGTCAATCAATGTACGCAAAGGTAAGATTGAAACCATAGAGCAAAATCGAGACAAAGGCATAGGAATCACGGTTTATGTAGGTAAGAAACGTGGCAATGCCAGCACTTCTGATTTTTCACGTAAGTCATTAGAAGATACCGTTGAGGCCGCTTACAACATTGCCCGCTTTACTGCGGAAGATGATTGCGCAGGTTTGCCCGATGCAGAGATGTTGGAAATGCATCCTCAAGATTTAAAATTGTTTTACCCTTGGTTGGTGACAGCCGAAGAGGCTATCGAGTTGGCCTGCCGTGCTGAGGCAGCTGCTTTCGCGGTGGATAAGCGCATCAGTAATTCTGAAGGAGCCGGGGTGCATGCGCAGCAATCGCATTTTGTGGCGGCGAATTCGCGCGGATTTATTGGTGCTTATCCTTTTTCTCGCCATACGATTTCTGTTTCTCCTATTGCAGGTAAAGGGGCACGCATGCAAAGGGATAGTTGGTATAGCTCTCAGCGCGACCCTAAAAAACTTGCCGAGCCGGAGAGCTTAGGTCAGTACGCCGCCGAGCGCGCCCTATCTCGATTAAATGCCAGAGCCATCGATACGCGTAAGTGTCCGGTGTTATTTGAAGCGCCTTTGGCGGCTGGCTTGTTGGGCGCTATGGTGCAGGCGGTGTCAGGTGGTGCCTTGTATCGTAAATCGAGTTTTTTATTGGATAGTTTAGGTAAGCAAATTTTTCCGTCGCATATACAAGTAGTCGAAGACCCGTATATTAAAGGTGGTGTTGGTTCTTCTCCATTTGATGATGAAGGGGTTAAGACGCATAAACGTGCGGTGGTCAGTGATGGTGTGTTGAACGGCTATTTTCTATCTAGCTATTCTGCACGTAAGTTGGGGATGCAGACGACCGGTAATTCTGGCGGGTCGCATAATTTGGCCTTGAGTTCTAGCTTGACTAAACGCAGCGATAACTTCGTACAAATGCTAAAAAAGATGGGTACCGGTTTATTGGTAACTGAATTGATGGGGCAGGGCGTGAATTATGTGACTGGTGATTATTCACGTGGCGCTTCTGGTTTTTGGGTGGAAAATGGCGTGATTCAATATCCTGTGGAAGAGATCACCATCGCAGGCAATATGGCGGAAATGTTTAAGCAGATAGTCGCGGTGGGCGCGGACGCTTACGCCTACGGAGCCAAGACCACGGGTTCGATTTTGATTGAAAGCATGACCGTAGCGGGAAGTTAAGCGGTAAAAGTTTTGTGGGCGAGCGCCTATCAGTCACTTCATGTGTAGCTTGGATCGTTAAGATCAAGGTGGTCAGCTGCGGCGTCGGTTTTTTTGGCATGTTTAATTTTAATAAATAGAATGGAGATCGCATGGAACGTCGTTCGTTTTTGAAGAAGGCGGCAGTGTCTGGTGTCGCTGGCGCAGTCGCTGCCCCTAGTCTTGCGGCTGAAGGCTTACCAAGCATAGAGTGGAAGTTGGCCTCGAGTTTTCCTAAGAGCTTGGACACTATTTATGGTGCGGCCGAAACTTTTTGCAAGCGCGTCAAGGAACTCACTGACGGAAAATTTATCATTAAGCCCGCGGCCGCTGGTGAGATTGTGCCGTTTAATGCGGTGTTAGATGCAGTCAAGGAAGGAACGGTAGAGATGGGTCATACTGCGTCTTACTATTATTTTGGCAAAGACCCGACTTTTGCCTTCGATTGCGCGGTTCCTTTCGGTCTCAATTCGCGTCAACAAACCGCTTGGATGATGCATGGTAACGGCATGAAGTTGATGCGCGATTTTTTTGCTGAGTACAACGTGGTGAATTTTTTAGGTGGCAATACCGGAACTCAGATGGGTGGTTGGTTTCGTAAAGAAATCAAGGGTGTTGAAGATTTAAAGGGTTTGAAATTTCGAGTCGGTGGTTTTGCTGGACGGGTACTGACCAGACTAGGTGTTGTGCCGAATCAAATTGCGGGAGGAGAAATCT
>JAIELM010000052.1 GCA_019752975.1 Undibacterium sp.
ATTCATTTGGGCATGTCCGGAAGTGTGAGAATTTTACCAATTGGAAGCTCGCCGAAAAAGCATGACCATGCCGATATTGTTTTTGCTGATTGCTTACTGCGACTGAACGACCCTCGCCGTTTTGGAGCCTTGCTGTGGCATGAGCATAGCGATGGCGACTTAGAACAACATTCCCTGTTCAAAAAATTAGGTGTAGAGCCTCTACAAGATCAATTTACCGCGGCGTATCTCTTTGCGGAAAGTAGATCTCATGGAGCACCCATTAAACAAGTTCTTTTAGCAGGTGAGATTGTGGTTGGTGTAGGGAATATTTACGCTTCCGAAAGTCTGTTTAAAGCCAAAATCCATCCTAAAACAGCGGCAAATCGTATTAGTTTGCGACGCTATGCTACTTTAGTCACCGCGATACGAGAAGTATTACTTGCCGCAATTGCCCAAGGGGGCAGTAGCCTAAAAGATTTCGTTGGTGCGGATGGGCAGTCTGGGTACTTTCAACAGTCGTATTTCGTTTATGATCGGCAAGGAGAGCCTTGCCGACTCTGTCAAGGGACAATTAGACACATTAAGCAAGGACAGAGGAGCACTTTTTATTGTGTAAATTGTCAAAAATAAGCCAGAATGAGGTATTGTGGTGCTTCTATGCAAGCTCTCGCATGCTCCCCTGCCTTGATATAAGGTAAGTAGAGGAAAAAAATAGTGATAATTATGCGTAACAACCAGAGGATGATATGAGTAATTTGGTTCAAAATTTCCAACAGTATAGCGATTGGCGTAAAGAAGTCGCATTTGCCATAGAGCAGTATCGCGCTTGGATAGCCGGATCAGATTTTGCCGATAGTATTTTGGATCAAAAGATTTTGCGGATCAAAGAAAGGCTGATCGACGACAAACTGACGATCGCTTTTGTGGCTGAATTTTCGCGTGGTAAGTCGGAATTGATTAATGCGATTTTTTTCGCCGACTATGGACAAAGAATTTTGCCCTCTTCGGCTGGCCGTACCACCATGTGTCCAACCGAATTACTTTACGATGAAACTATACCCTCATGCATACGCCTGTTACCGATAGAGACACGCAGTGAAGCAATCAGCACCACCGAATACAAAGACCAGCACCATGTTTGGACTGTTTTGCCCTTAGACGTACGCTCAGGCGACGGTATGCTAGAAGCCTTCAAGCAAGTGAGCTTGACTAAAAAGGTGACGAAAGAAGTAGCTAAGTCTTATGGCTTATTCGATGAAAACGATCCTGATGCTGTCTTAGAAACCGATGAAAATGGTTTAGTTGAGATTTCGCAATGGAGGCACGCCATCGTTAATTTCCCTCATCCATTACTCAAACAAGGATTGATCATAGTCGATACGCCGGGCTTAAATGCGATAGGTACTGAGCCGGAATTGACACTCAACCTGATTCCCAATGCGCATGCCGTGCTATTTATTTTGGCCGCTGATACTGGCGTCACAAAAAGTGACATCGACATTTGGCGCAACCATATTGGCGGTGGCCCCGGTCGTATGGTGGTGCTCAATAAGATCGATAGTATGTGGGATGAATTGCGTACTGAAGAGGAAATTGAAGCGCAAATTCAACATCAAATTGAGACCGCAGCACATACTTTGGGTCTGCAAGAAAAACAGATTTTCCCTATCTCTGCACAAAAAGGCCTAGTCGCAAAGATCAATAAAGATGCACCGTTATTGCTCAAGAGTCGTTTAGCCAAACTAGAACAAGCACTATCAAGAGAGCTGATTCCGTCTAAGAAAAATATTATCAGCGCTCAGTTGGCCAGCGATATTCAAGAAATCGTCGATGGGCAGCAAGGGGTGATTGTGGCACGTAGTCGTGGCATTAGTGAGCAGCTGCATGAGCTACAAAGTTTGCGTGGCAAGAATCAAAATGTGATTGATCATATGATGAAGCGCGTGACCATAGAAAAACAAGAATTCGATTCTAGTCTAATGAAAATGCAAGGTACTCGATCGGTATTTACTCGTCTTTCGACCGAGGTGTATACCACTTTGGGTATGGATATACTCAAGGCCGAAATCGCGCAAGCCCGTGAAACGATGGAGAACAGTAAATTTTCTATGGGACTCAAGGACGCTATTAAAAATTTCTTCGCACAGGTCAAACTTAATCTTGGCGTCTCTAACCGTAAGACCGATGAGATATCCGAAATGATGGCGATCATGTATAGAAAATTTTCGACAGAACATGGTTTGGCATTAACTTCACCTATGCCGTTTTCATTAAACAAGTATGTGTTAGAAGTGACCGCGATAGAAACTGTTTTTATGCGCCAATTTAGCACACTCACCTTACTGACCACGTCGCAAAAAGTAGTGATGCAAAAATTCTTCGATTCGATTACAGCGCGTGTTAAACACAGTTTTGCTCAAGCAAATCGTGATGTTGAAGCCTGGCAAAAAGTTGTTATGGCGCCGATAGAAGCACAGATTCGCGAACATAAAAATCAACTCAAAAATCGCATGCAATCAATACAGCGTATCCACGTTGCAACCGATAGCCTAGAAGAAAAAATCGCCAATTTTGAAACCATGTATGTAGAAGTCAATCAGCAGAAAAAAATATTGGATGGCTTAAGGAATAATATTCAGTTGGCTTTGGATGTGGATTTGGGTAATGGGTGATTTTTGGTAATTATTCAGCCCCCCCTATATAAGCCGTCTTTCCCGCATGTTTTTAGCGGGAATCCGATATGTATTGACTTGTCAAGGTACAACGAAAAAACTGCCTTGTCTTTTTGTTGTACACACCTCAGCCAATTGCCATCAAAAATGATGACAATTGGTAGCGGGGTATGGGCCGCAGGGCCCATGCAAGCACTCTATCGTTTACGTTACATTAGCTTATCAGCGCGGAAATATCGTGTCAGTGAAGACCTCGCGTTCCCGCGCCTACCAGCTGCTTTTTATTCAAATACGCCACTCTTCATACAATGCGCTAACAGCAGAGTAGGCGGCAATACGACGGTTGATCAGTCTGATATGCGCGGGTTGGATACCGCATGACAAAGGGTCGTCGTGGAGCTGCCTCTCTCTAGTTGCGAGGGTCATCCCGTTGCCGGGCGCCTCCTGGATTCCTCGAGGATTCTCCTACCGTTGCCTGCTCTGCTGTTAGCGTATTGCATGATCTTCTCCTGTTAGTGAGCTACCTTTGATAAGCCCTCTTTGGCGATAGGAACCGCCTGCCCAATGGCCCAAATAAATCCAGCCAATTCGCGCGCAACTGCTGTGCACACTTGCACTTTGAGTTTGCCTCGACCTAGCAATTGCTGGTAACGACTGCATAAGCGCACTTGCCCCTTCCACGCAATGTCTTGCACCGCCTGTGGTGTCTGTTCGGCTCGTCGTTGTAAGAATGCCGTTTTGCGTGCCGCAAATCGATACGTCCATGCCGATTCAATCAGTACCCGACGAACATGACTATTGCCAGCTTTGGTGATGTGCCCACGATGTTGCGTCGGTCCACTGGAGTGTTCACTGGGCACTAAGCCTAAAAACTTCATCAATTGTCCAGCACTCATAAAACGTCTCAAATCCCCTATTTCAGCCATGACCGTGATTGCCGTGAGTAGATTAATGCCGCGTAATGCCATCAGGGCTTCAATCATTTTCCAAGTCGGTGACGCTTGTGCGGCCACTTCCATTTGGACATCTAAGCTCTTGACCCGCTTCGTCATATCGTGGATCGTATCGATATATTCTTGCATCACAATGTGTTGTGCAGGGTGTTCAAATTTCACCGTTTCTAACCAGCAAAAATGCGCTAAAGTCCAATTCGATTTACCGGAGTAAGACTTGCCATGACGCAGTAAAAATGCCAACAGTCTTTGCTTCGCTTGCTTTTGCAAATGTTTCATATCTTCCCGTGCACGCACCAGATCGCGTAGCGCCTCATGCGCGCCGTCCGGTATCCAGATTGGTGTGAGTTCTCCTGCTCGATACAATCTAGCCAGCATCAGGCTATCTCGTCTATCCGTCTTTACCCGATCTCCTGCCTTCTTTGGGATCAGTGACGGCGCAATGACTTGGCAATCATGTCCTAATTGGCTCAAATAGCGTTGAATCACGAAGCCACAGCAGCCTGCCTCATAGCAAAACTTCAGTTTGATGTTTCCCTTCTTGAGTTGTTTGACTAATTTGCCAAGCGCCTCTTCGGTGTTGGCAATCGCACCGAAAAAACGTAACTCGCCACCTAAACCTTCAGAATCACCGACGGCAACAGAAATCGTCTCTTTGTGCACATCTAATCCGATAAATTTGATAAACTCGTTCATGACTTACCCTCCTTAATTTCGGCTCTGAGCCGTGGTGAAAACCAAAGCTTAACCCGCGTAGCTTAAGGTGTGGTAAGTCAATACATTATGTCTAGCGACTTTTGTTCAGCGACGAACGCCACTGGATCCCCGATTAAACCCTCGAGGATGACATAAAGTAAGATGGATTA
>JAIELM010000564.1 GCA_019752975.1 Undibacterium sp.
ATCGCGGGAATTCCCCCCTCATTTAAACCTTCAAATTGCACTCTGCCATCGTCGTTGGTGTCGATGTCAATATCGTAAAATCGGATATCTCGTTCACGTAGATACTTACGTGCCTCTTGGCAAAATTCGCAAGCGTCTGTGCCATAGATCAATATCGGGTTATTTACATTGCTAAAATGCTTGTTGTAGTTTCCCTCGATATAGTTCACCGCAAAAATTCTCTTGTGATTAATGATGAAGTAGCCCAGCATTCCGCCTAAGCATATGAATGCCAGATACATTACTCCAGTTTTTACATGTCTAAAGATCATAGCAACCTATCCTGACTCATTATTGAGGCTATTAGTGTAAGACCTGAGTAAGTATTTTTCTATCCCTCAAGTGGGGTATTAGCTTAAGCCAAGCTGATTTGCCAAAATCGCAGCCTCAGCGCGCGACCCTACATTAAGTTTGCGGTAAATGTTTTTAATATGGCTCGCTGAGGTATGAGTAGTAATCCCCAAATACCTTCCTATCTCGGCGCTGCTAAATCCCTTCGCTATCAATGACAATACATCGCTTTCTCTTCCCGTCAACTTGGTGTCATTGGAGGGGCGAGAGTTTAATGCTGATGGATTGGTTTCTGTGGTCAATTGTTGAATGAGCGGCTTACCATTATCACTGCTAGGGTTTTGTTTAAATGCACGTAGGATGCGCCTTGCAATACAGGAGGATAAAGGGGGAAATCCGGTGACAATGCCGCATAAAGCCTGTACCAACTGCGTTTTTGAACTATCTTTCAGCAAGTAACCAGAGGCACCAGCGCATAATGCCTGAAATAGATGAAAATCATCGTCGTAAATTGTCATGATGACTGAAATG
The DNA here is from genome assembly GCA_019752975.1 of Undibacterium sp. GTDB lineage: Bacteria > Pseudomonadota > Gammaproteobacteria > Burkholderiales > Burkholderiaceae_D > Undibacterium. The sequence goes on from JAIELM010000564.1 coordinate 862, forward strand.
CAAACGCTCGATTGCTGGTTTAGATGATGTAGAAATTCAACGCCACTACCATCTGGTAAATTTAGATCAACTAATGCAAGATTGAAATGGTAACGACTACTCAGCGCGACTGCATCGTTAATACTATGAGCAAATTGTAGCTTCGTATCTGGAAATGCTTCACGTACGACTTGTGCAATAAACTCGGACGAATCAACATGATCTTCAAGAATTAAGACGGAATGCATAGATGTCCTCAATAGGAAAAGAAAACGAGATGACCAATCCCGTTGGATCGGCAATAGAGAATTGAATTTCACCACCTAGTTCGGTGCAACGTCGACGCATATTGATGGTGCCCCGATTAGAATCTGTATGCCATTCCCTTAAGTAACCTTTATCACTTATCTGAAAATGGAGTTGCGTACCGTCTGAGTAAGCTTTAAGGCTCGCTGTATTAGCATGCGCATGTTTGAAGATGTTGGTGAATGCTTCACGCACAATGCGCTTGAGGTTGATCTGTCGACTTGCACGAATATCGATAGTAGGGGGAAGATTTACTTCCCAATTCATTGAGACTCCATGCAACTCACATCGCTCTTGACATTCGCAACGCAATTCGTATAAAAACTCAGAAAGATGGTGTTTATGTTCGATATTTAAACAATAGATAGTTTCACGTAAACTGTTCAACATGCTTCTAGCAATCGAAGTAGTTTCTTTATCTTTATAATGAATCAGGCTGATAATATTTGCGCCAAGATCATCGTGTAAATCGCGCATAATACGATCACGCTCTTCGTTTTCGATGTGTAGTTTAAGTTGTTTTTGCCGTAAGCCAAATTGGAGTAAATCACGAATCGCATTGACTAAGGTAATATCATTACGATGAAATAAGCGCTCACCTTTTTGGCATGCTTCAAGAAGAATTGTTTGTGTCGCATCAATGCTCGGAATAGCTAAAATTAGACCATGATCTGCGATTTCAATTTGCGATCGCGTCTGTATCGCATGTGAAAAATGCAACGGTTTGAATACGCTGCACAACAGTGTATTCCAAAAGGTTTCCACTTGCTCTGGCCGATTTTCATGAACAAGACACTGAATGATGGAGGGAAGCATTTGTAAGAATTCATCTTGACGACGATAATCAGTGCGACGTTTAAGCCATTGCCTCCCCGGTATGTAAAACCATGCGATTAAAACCACCGAAAAAGCGAGTGAACTTGATACATTTAATTGCAATAAAGAAATTACTGCGATATCAATAGTAAAGACGATAAGGCTACCAACAAACCACACACAAGCTTCCATCCACCAATATTCCAAATCAAAAAGACGAAATCTAGAAATGCCAAAAGCAATGCCTAGAAACGCACTAAGGCAAAGTAAATTTAGTACTCCCAAATTGATACCCCACTCCGGTGCGAACATGAGAGGGATGATGTACAAAAAAATGGCGCTCATCATAACACTTGAAATGCCCAACAAGAGCCAACGTAAGGAAGCTCTTTCTTTGGGGTTGTGAAAGGTGTTTCTCCACTGAAGAATTGCAATCAGAAGTGCGGCTACAATGCACACTACAAATTGCATTAGAAAATCGTGCAGCGGCCACGAAATCCATCGTTTGACTTCATTGAGCCAAACGAAAAAACCAATGATGAAAATAGCATAAATAATATTAAATCGCCGCAATGGCCTTGGAAAATGCCAAAATAAAATAATGCAGGAATAAAAAATCACGGATCCAGATAAACGATTGATGTGATGTAAAATAAAAAATAAGTCAGGATCCATGACCAGTCCGCGCAGAGAATATACGGCTAGCGCACAAGAGCTAATAGCAAAATTTATTCCACAACTTAGAAATGCAATCGCACTAACGTCATATTTCCTGTAACTCCATACCACACCTGTAATAAGAAGAGCTGTCGAACCCGCTACAAGTTGCAACCAAAAGGCAAGGGGAATATCTTTGAGTTGCTTTGTTCGCGATTTAATCACCTCCGAAGCGCCATTAGCCTTAGTCACACGTAATTGCCCGTCACTTAGCGTTTGATAGAGTACCCGTTGTTGCTGGAAAAATTGATCATAGGCTGCAAATGTCGACAGTTGATCGGGGTCTTGCATGAGTAACTGTGGGTCTGCCGGTAACTCATCAAATTTAACGAGGTATTGATTGCTTTTTTCTAGAAATTGATTCGGCAATGGTGATGTGTGATCATCGACCGTATTCATCCAAATTTTGTGGTCTTTAACAAAAAATTGAACATCGAATTGTGGTTGCTGTAGAACAAAGTGGACAGCGCAAGCGCATAGAGAAATCGCCACCAACGTAACGCCAAGTAAGTAGTCACGTGGGCCGAATCGAACGAAGAATGCAAGAAAAAGTGACGCTACAGCTCGCATACCTTTCATTCTCCTACAAAGTAATATAATAACAACTGAGTAATAACTGAGTAATCGCTGAGTAATCGCTGAGCGGATAAAATATTATGGAGTAAAGTCGAATACTCAACGCTCCTGAACATGACAATACCAGTTTAATTTAGCGACACCAATTTTCAAAAGAAAAACTTACCAGTGGATGTTTAGGTGCGATAAGCGGAAAAATGGATACTCAAAGAAAATTACTCACTAGTATTTTGTAAGGTGAGTAAAATTATAAAGATGTATTGATTACTGATGACATGGACAGGCATGCTACTGTTGGTCACTCCCAATCTGGTATTTTCTGTTCAGATAGAATGAGGTTTTGCAACTCTCCTTGTTGAGTTTAGCCACTTTCAAAATAGTGCAGCTATTTCCTCATTTCATCCTATTTTTTCATTTAAATGCATTCGTTCTTATGGGAATCCATTTTTAATGCATCACCAACCGTAGGAAATCGAAATCCTAGCTCCCACTTAATTCTATCGTTTTTCAATCGTCGTGATTCAGACATAAATGACAACAGCATCGGCGACACATTCTTTTCAAGTGCAACTCTAGGAAGGCGTGGCGGTTTGGGTAGATCCACATGAGTAGCCACAAGATCAAAATAATCACCAATGCGTAAATCACTATCAAATTGGTGAATTGGTGAGTTGGCGAGTGAAATCAGCGCGGTGTGTGGGCGAGATGGGGAAGGGCTGCGCCTGCTGATTTTGCGATACGAAAAGCGGGGAATTTGGCGTGGTGGGTGATGATTTTATCGTCGGTGGTGGGCGTGCGGATGATAGACTCGACTTGGGGAGTGCCGGAAATGTATTGATTTCACATGATTTATTATGCGCTACTTTGTTTCGTGTGCTTGAAATTTCTATCCATTGCTTGAAATTCCTGTCCATACTCCTCCTAGGTTTGAATATATTCAAACCAAATGCTAGGTTGCGTCGGTGGAGCAGGGGTTTTGAGCAGCATGCTGCTCACCTGCGTAACGATGATCCCTTGCAAGGGATCATTCCTACCCTATAGGGTAACGGGCGTCCCGCCTTGCCAAAGACGCGGAAAAATGCACACTCGAACCCGTCCAACTAAGGAATTTAGGTTAAACGCCTTCAGTGAACACTAACTCTGCACCTGTAGGGTTTTCACCACCTTGGTATCGGCTCGCTCTCCAGCACCGCTACTTTGGTTTTTGCTTTCG
>JAIELM010000231.1 GCA_019752975.1 Undibacterium sp.
ATGTAAATTGCCACCTCATTCTGACGTGAATGAGGCTCTTACCCCGACATGCTGTAAGTGTATAGCTCAATCTGACACATAAGGAGAAGTCAATGAACTCACGACCTCTGTGGGTCGCACTGCTTCCGCGTCTTGAAGATTTTTTTTCAGTCAACCGGTTAAACGAATGGTTCAGTGCGGTAGTCCTGAACGTCGGCCTGACAGTGTGCGTATTCGGGTTGTGCTATGTCGCCAACCCGAATTATCGCTGTGGATGGCCGTATGTTAGCCGTGCCTAATTCAGTGGTCATGAACAAAACGGTTACGTCGTATACCAACTATCTGTGCTTGAGGATTGATGTTTCGGTGACTGTCGCTGTCACTGAAAATCTGAATCGAGTTCGTGCAATTCTGTTGGCTTTGATTGAAGGCAACTCAAATTATTTGGATGGGCTAAAGCTGCGAACGGTCGTTGTAAAACTCAACGACTACAATGTGGCTCGTGAGTTACTTGCTTGGCTAAAGGAGGAGCGCAATCATATTCAGCAGCGCTTCGAGCGTCGAGAAAAAATATTCAAAACTCTTATGGCAGCTAACGTGGAAATGCCGCTGGAGACACTCCAACTCGCGCCACACCACATTCAAGTTAACTCATCAGCACCATTGACACAAGGCGCTGATACTTCTCAGAAAAAGGATGGTCATGTTTGAAGTAGCCGTTATTTGTATTTGTATTACCGCCGTTCTGGCATACGTTAATCATCGCTGGATTGGTTTGCCGGGAGCTATCGGAGTGATGTCCATAGCAATGACTATTTCGCTTTCCATTGTAGGCATGCATCAGTTGGGTTTTGGAGAAATTTCCGCACCAGCCATGGAATTCTTGAGAGGCATCGATTTCTCAATTGTTGTCATGAATGGCATGCTGTCACTGCTGTTATTCGCTGGTGCCCTGCATGTCGACATTAGTCACTTGCGCAGCTACAAATGGCCGATTCTTGGTCTGTCAGTAGTTGGCACGACGCTATCAACGATGATCGTGGGCATCGGCACTTATTATATATTTCGTGCTGCGGGTGTCGGAACATCATTTTGGTATTGCATGGTGTTTGGTGCACTCATATCACCAACCGATCCTGTCGCGGTGCTAGGGGTGCTGAAAAAATATAAAGCACCCGATAGCTTGAATGTTGTGATCGCAGGGGAATCGCTTTTCAACGATGGTGTAAGCGTGGTGCTATTTACCTTATTGCTGGGCATTGCGATTAAGGGCAACGTCCCTGACGCCACCGAAATATCATGGCTGGTGGTGCACGAAGTGGGCGGCGGCTTAACGCTTGGTTTGACCTTGGGTGCCATACTCTATTACATGCTGCGAAGCATCGACAATTACAGCGTCGAGGTGTTACTTACGATTGCCGTTGTGTTAGGTGGCTACTTGTTGGCAACAAAATTGCATGTTTCAGGGCCATTGGCAATGGTAGTGACTGGTTTGTTGATCGGGAATCACGGGCGAGAAACCGCCATGTCCGATAAAACGCGCCACCATGTGGATTTGTTCTGGGAATTGATCGACGAGATTTTAAACGCCGTGCTCTTTGTGCTTTTGGGGCTTGAGATTATTTTGTTATCCCTATCTTGGAAATTGTTCTGGTTAAGTGTGACCGTTATTTCAATCACTATGTTCGCCCGATGGTTGACAGTCGGCGTTCCCATCCGCTTGACGGAGCGTAGGATGCATCTCCCTATCGGCGCATGGAAGGTCTTGACTTGGGGTGGGCTACGTGGGGGTATTTCCGTTGCTCTCGCATTATCTTTGCCAGTCGGGCAATCGCGAAACGTGATACTTGCTTTGACGTACGGCGTGGTGATCTTCTCGATGCTAGTTCAAGGACTGACGATTGGGCGCGTCATAGAAAAATCCGTCGGCAGGCGAATAACTGGGGAGCTAAAGTGACAAATATAAATCAAAGTGAACACATAATTTCTTCTGCGCCAGGTCGAGTCAGGCACGCCCTCGCACAACGATTCAGTCTGTTCGCGGATAAGGCGGAGGACGGCGAGATTGAGCGTCGCATCCGTGATGCCGTTGAAATGTCTGGCGCTACGCCTTGGATACTGATATTTGCCATATTCGTCGCTTCGGTAGGATTGAACGTCAACTCGACAGCTGTAATTATTGGTGCCATGTTGATCTCGCCGCTGATGGGGCCGCTGATGGGAGCAGGGCTTGGCGTTGCTGTTTATGATTTTGACCTAGTTAAGCGAGCATTATTCAATCTTGGCTTAGCCACACTAATTAGCCTGATCGTTTCCGCCCTTTACTTTTCAATATCCCCACTTCAAGATGCTCAATCAGAATTGTTGGCTCGCACGACACCTACCGTTTGGGACGTGATCATTGCGTTGTTCGGAGGTCTTGCAGGGATCATAGGCGTTACGAGGCATGAAAAATCCAACGTCATTCCTGGTGTGGCAATTGCGACCGCATTGATGCCACCTGTTTGCACGGCCGGTTTCGGCATTGCGACAGGGCAATGGAATTTTGTTGGCGGCGCACTCTATCTTTATACAATTAACTGCGTATTCATTGGACTTGCGACGGTCATCGGCATACGAGTATTGAAGTTAAAGCAGCATGGTTTTGCCGATGCCAAAATTGAGAGGCGAGTGAAACTGTCTTTGCTTCTGATCGCATTATGCACTGCCGTACCGAGTACCTATTTGACTGTCAAATTAGTGAATGATGAGGTTTTTAAGTCAAACGCAAGGAAATTTGTTGCACAAGAGTTTGCCTTAAAGGACACGCAAGTCGCCAGTTCAAAGATAAATCCCACAACCCGTAGCATCGAGTTGGGATTGATTGGCCTCCCTTTAAGTCAGTCAACACTCCAAAACATTGAAGGGCGCTTGGCAGTAGCGCAACTAGATGGCGCAAAAATCATTGTTCATCAAACCAGTGATAACAAGGTTGATGTCACTGCGTTAAAATCTGGTTTGCTGAGCGATCTGTATTTGAGTGGACAAGAAGCGTTGCGGCACAAAGATGAACAAATTAAAAATTTGCAGAAAGAACTTTCGGCGAGAAATGCCATCTTTGCGAAAGCAGACGATATTTCAGCGGAGTTGCGCGCACAGTATTCGTTCGTGACCTCGATTTTAATTGGTGATGGTATTGAAATTCTACCGAATGCGGTGAAAAAGCCATTTCTTCAATTAAGTGTGAAGTCTACGAAACCATTTTCGGCAGACGATAAAGTCCGCATTGAGAATTGGTTCAAAGCAAGAACAAAAGCAGACGCTGTCGCCCTCAATTTCATCCTTGAAAATCCAGAATCGACACAAACAGTAAACCATAAACGGGAGAGTTTGCGGCACTCTGTACACCCAACTGGAAAAAGATGAGTTGAACTATGAGGTACGACTCTGACTGCAGAGGAATGATAGAAAACAAACTGGCGTGCAATATTATCTGTTTTTTTTAAGTATATAAGGCAGCAGCATGATTGATCTCACCACTCTTCTATCTGATATAGCATGGCCCATCACCATTCTGATTGCATGGCTGGCTGGCGAATATGGTCATCTGCGGGCAAGATTGCCGCGCATTAGCGTTTATGCGTTCGTCGGTTTTGTTTTGGCACCATCGCAGATAGGTTTTTTGCCGCATACACAATCTGCGACGATGCTGCTACTGGCTAACATCGCATTTGGGTTGATTCTGTTTGAGTGTGGTTATCGCATCAATTTGCGCTGGCTGCAGGCCAATCCTTGGATTGCCGTGACCAGCCTTGCCGAGGCTGCCTTTACCTTTACTGCGGTCTATTTTCTCCTGACGTGGTTTGATCAACCGGCTTCGACCGCGCTCCTGTTGGCGGCGCTGTCAATGGCGACATCGCCTGCAACCATTGTCCGCGTCGTCAATGAGCAACGCAGTTCAGGCCAGGTAACCGAGCGCGTGTTGCATCTTTCAGCATTAAATTGTGTGTTGGCCGTGTTTGTTTTCAAGGTTATTGTCGGATTGACGGTGTTCCGTACCTCGGGAAATCTTTGGAGCGCAGCCTATAGCAGCCTTGTTGTCCTGTTGGCCTCCGTCGTGCTGGGCGCGATTTTTGGCGTTCTCATTTCCGCATTGCTACGTTTCACCAAACGAACCAGCCAAGGCAGCACGCTCGCTTTTACGATTGCCATTATTTGCCTGGTCGCACTGGCACATAGCCTCAAGATTTCGCCGGTTTTGGCTGCACTGACGTTCGGATTGTCTGCACGCCATCTTCGTATCGTTTTAAGTTCGTCACAACGCGGCTTTGGCGCATTGGGAGATTTGTTATCCATTCTATTGTTTGTATTTATTGCCGCGACACTGGAATGGCGGCAGGTCATGGCAGGAATTGGTTTAGGGCTCGCCATCATTGTCGTACGCCTGATTGCCAAAATCGTTGGGATTGGCCTGTTCGCTCATATTAGCGGTATTTCGTGG
>JAIELM010000369.1 GCA_019752975.1 Undibacterium sp.
TCAGTTGACTGAGCTTAGTGTCGAGCAGCATCGCTGATCGCATCGATTTTTTTATTTATTCTCACCTTCATTCTCTGTTTTAGTTTCGGCTTCAGTAGTTTCTTTATTCGCCGTCTTTTGCATCTTGCCGCTACCAAGTAAAGCCGAGCCTATGAAGTCACCGTCAGTAGGTGGCGGCGCGATGATGACGGAAATTTTGTCAGACAATTTGTCGGCCATGGTTTTTTGTATCAATAGTGGATGCTTGGTCAGTAAGGCGCCATCGCGTTCTAACTGTGAGCTGGCGACTTTGCCTACTAAGTCCTGTCTATAAGCTTCGGCGTCGGCTAATTTGCGGCGTGAATCGGCTTCCCCTGCAGCTTCAATGACGCGTGCTTGGGCAGTGCCTTCTGAAGTTTTGATACGTGAGACTTTTTCGGCTTCTGCTTCAAATTGTCTTTGTTCGATTTGTTTTTGTTTAAATGGGAGTACGTGTTTCATGGCTTCTTCTTGCGCTTTGGCGGCGATGATTTGTTCGTTGCCAGCGGCTTCGGCGGATTTTTCGCGGCGGATTTTATCGGCATCAGATTCCAATGCAGTTTGTTTGACTTGCTTTTCTTTGAGCTCTAAGGTGTAGCGCATTTTTTCGCTTTCTAATTCTTCTGCTAAGAGCTTTTCCATGCCGCGTTTATAGTCGGCTGGGAGGTCAATTTTACCCAGCATGACCGCGAGTAAAAGGATGCCGTCGGCCGCGAGTTTGGGCTTTAATTCGGTCTCGATGAGCTGCTGTATCTCGCCCCGTTTGGAGGAAAATATCTCGCGTACTGTATAGCGGGTGAAGGCTTTGTAAATCACGCCCTGAACTTGCGGCTCTACGATTTCGGCATTAATGTTTTCGGGCATACCCTTGGACATATTGGCTAATTTGCTGGGATCTAAGGCATAGCGTACGCTGATATCTACACCTAAGGAAAGCCCTTCTATCGATTGAAATGGTGCTTCGCCATCGGCTTTGACGCTTTGAGTAGGACGGTACAATTGGTCTTGTAAAGAATAGCGACGCATTTCAAATAAGCCTGGAATGACTAAGGCCATGCCTTCACGAAACTGGTTTGTAGTACCGGTCAATTGATTGACCCGGACACCGATTTCACCACGTCCGATTTTTTGCAAAGGAGGATGAGTGTAAATGCCATAGCCTAAAGCAGAGATCGCACCTAGTATGGCAATGCGTTGTATGGTTTTGCGGTTGGGTAGACTAAATAGGGAAGTGCGGACTTGGAATTGTGTAGGATGGGCGTTTTGATATTCAGCATCAGCATCTTGTGCAATATCCGACTGTGAATCGGTATCCTTAGCGCGCGTCTTGAAAATGGAAGCGAAACTAGCGCGGATGGCAGTGACGATCGTTTTAAGTGGGTTAGACATTTTCGGCTCCTAGATTTTTCTGTGTTTGGGATGGATTTCCCATAGACGTATCTTGAGCTAGTAGAGGCGGAGGATACAATGTCATCGCTGGGTTAGTATCGTCACTGCGCATGGCTATTTAATCCCAAACGTGAGGAAAAACTCACAAGCAAAGACTGACTTTTATCTTGAAAACAGGGATACTTCGCGCTGGGATAAGAACTTAAGTAGGGGTAAGTAAAAATGAAAGTAGCTATCATCGAAGACGATCTTCCTACCAGTAATCAATTGAGAGCTTGGATAGAAGCGGCTAAGCCTGGCATTGATATTGATCAGTGGTTCAATCGTGACGATGCAGAGGGGGCGCTGTTGGCGGTGCAATATGATTTGGTGGTGTTGGACATTGAATTGGGACGAGAACGCCATGCCGGTGTGGCGATTATCAATGCCATCAATAAGCAAACCAGTGGTAAACAAGGTGGCACACCCGTGTTGGTAGTGTCAGCCATGCCGGCGACTATTTATCGTTCCATTATGAAAGCCTTAGATGCGTGGGACTATCTACAGAAAGCGACGTTTGAGGAAGCCGATTTTATTGAGACTTTTTTAGATATGCTGCGAGCAGTGAAAGAAAGGCGTCAAGTACACGCACAGGGCGAGAACAGGGCGCTCCATGAACGAAGCAATGAGGAGCTAAGTAAACATCCACGTAAAGAAAATCCGTCAAGCGATAGCGACAGTTTGAGCATGGACCCACTTCGTCAACGTACACCGACTTGGCGTGGGCAAAGAATTAATTTGCCTTTGACCGCACAGCGTATCTTGGCCGTGATGTTCGAAAAACGCGGGCAAGTCGTGTCCTATGACGATTTGTATGAAGTCGTCAAAAGTGGCCGAAATCGCGACAATATTAGGAAGCACGTCAGTACCATTCGAGATGCATTTCGCGAGATTGATCCTGATTTTGTAGGAATAGAAAACGTGCCTATGCGGGGTTTTCGCTGGGTGGAAACGATGTAAAGGCGTGCTATGAAAAAATTCTTCTTGTCCGCTTATCGCTTGCGTATACTTTTTCGCGGCGTATTTCTTTTGTTGGCACTCGCTGCTTTAGGTTTGGCACTCTCGGTACTGCAACAAGAAAAGCAACTGAGCTATCATAATTATCAAAGTAATTTTCAAAAAACGATCAGTCAAATCACCGCGACTTTGCGCCATCCTGCTGGACAATTGGCGTTGCTTAATCCTTCGGCGGATCAAGGTGCCAAGAGCTTGCATCCCTTATTGTTGCCATTCTCTGCTTTAGATTTTGATGATCAAAGCAAGGTACAGCAGGCGATTGCGATGTCGGGTTGTTTAGTGCAATATGCCAACGACGGTTCGCTCTGTGTCGGCATAGGAAATAATCCATGGGCGGGTGGATTTATCTATGTCGCAGGGAGTTTTAATAGTGCTAGTTTGGTCTCGCATGTGCGGGGTCAAATTTTGCAGGATGAAGCACATAGGATTTTGGTGACTGTGAAGTTGCGAGGGCAAGAATACCAATGGCTTGCGCCTTTTGAAGCGGAGCCGCCGCTCAAGGGAAGTGTTGGTATCCGTGGTCGCTGGACAGGGTTTTTAAGTAGCGAAGTGGCCAAACCTTCTACTAGACCGGTGCGTGATTTTCGCGGTTGGGCGTGGCAAAAAGCGGCTTGTAATGAAACTGCTTTAGATGGTAAAGATGAAGATTGTGTGCGGAATACTTTTTTCTCATTGCGTTTGCCGATTGCGGTTTTGCAAGAGGCCTTATTTGAGAAGAAACGTCCAGTCTGGCCGCCACAGGATTTAGAGCAAATCGAGGTGCAGTTAAAGGTGCTTGCACCGGGCAATGGGCCTCCTGTATTGGATAGTAAGACCGTACCGACGGCTACACCATTTTCACTCAATGATTTGCAGGCGATGTTGTTGCCCGGCGAAAGTCTCAGTATTCGTAAGTCTTCAGAAAATAAAGAGCTGATAAAAATTGTCGGAAAAGTTGAGCAAGAAGAACCATCTTGGCGCGTGTTTACTGGTCTGCTGACTGGTTTAATACGTCGCCTCCCAGTCGATGAATACGATACACCTTTAGAAAAAAAGGAGTTGATCAGCACTCCTTTAGATAATTACGAGGTCGTGTTAAAAGGCGATGTGCGCAGTATTAGTAAGAGTTTGAGTGTAGTGGTGAGTCGCGTATCTTGGTTTGTTGGTGCCATGTTGTTGGCCTTATTGTTGGCGTGGATGTTGATAGAAGTGAGCATCATACGGCGCATTACCTTATTGACTAAGCGTGCCGCCAGCCTATCCAAAAGCATGAAAGGCGCGGGTGATTTAGATCAACTCGATGTCAGTGATTTGCGCAGCAATGATGAATTGGGCGTGTTGGCGAGCGGTCTACATGACTTGCTACGTAGGGTGAAAGAAGACGTAGAGCGTGAAAGCATACGCACCGAACAAGAAAAGCAAATGTGGCACGCAGTTGGACATGAAATTATGTCTCCTTTGCAGTCCTTAATGGTTCTGCACGCAGCGCCGGAAGATCAAAGTTATCGCTACATCAGCCGCATGCAACAAGCGATCAAAGTTTTGTACGGTAGTGCGACGCCGAGTGAAGCCTTTCAATCGACAGTCTTGCAAGTCAATGAAATTGATGTGACTGCTTTTTTGCGTCATGTAGCAATCAATGCGCCGTGCGCAGGGATTGCCGAGGTCCAGTTTATCGGCGTAGAGCAGGCGATTATGGCCAAGGCTGATGAATATTCACTGGAGGACGTACTGACCCACGTATTAAAAAACGCCGATCGCTATCGTCCGCCACATTCGGTGATTAGTTTATCAGTTGAAGCGGATGACAACACAGTCAGCATCACGATCCATAATCGTGGTCAACATGTGAAGCACGATATGTTGGAGAAAATATTTGAATATGGCGTGTCAGATCAGGTCGGGCAAACGGCTACGCAGCATAGGGGGCAGGGCTTGTTTGTGGCAAAGACTTATATGGCCAAAATGGGAGGGACAATCTCGGCACAGAATGTGAAAACGGGAGTCAATTTTGTGT
>JAIELM010000432.1 GCA_019752975.1 Undibacterium sp.
TCAACCTGTTCCAAATAGTTCGCATCAGGACACAATAAAATAGCTTGTGCCAACTCATCGTGCTCTGCTTGCGAAAACAAATCCATAGCGACCCAATCAGGGTCAGTAGTGCCATCACAAATAATCAAAATTTCTGAAGGACCGGCAATCATATCTATCCCAACGATACCGAACACACGTTGCTTAGCTGCGGCAACGTAGGCATTGCCGGGACCGACAATTTTATCCACTTGGGCTATGCTTGCGGTGCCATAAGCTAGCGCGGCAACCGCCTGCGCACCGCCTATGGTAAACACGCGATCAACACCGGCAATCGCTGCAGCAGCAAGCACCATGTCGTTTCTCACCCCGTCCGGGGTAGGCACAACCATGATCACTTCTTTGACTCCCGCCACCTTGGCCGGAATTGCATTCATTAATACTGATGAAGGATAAGCCGCTTTACCACCAGGCACATAAATCCCGACGCGATCAAGTGGTGTCACTTTTTGGCCTAAGACAGTACCATCAACTTCGGTATAAGAAAAGCCTTCGGAGCCACAGGATTTTTTTTGAATTTGGTGATAACTTTGAATGCGCTGCGCCGCTAATTCTAAGGCTGCGCGCTGGGCAATGGGAAGCCCACTTAAAGCTGCTTGAAGTTCTTCTTGCTTTACCTCCAAAGCGGCTACAGAAGACGCTTCAAGTCTATCGTAACGTGCTGTGTATTCCAAAACAGCGGCATCGCCACGTTTTTTGACATCGGTTAAAATTTGTCCCACTGCTTGCGCTATCGCGGCATCCTCGCTCGCTTCAAAAGCCAATAAGGAACGCAGATTTTCAGCGAAATCATCCAGACTCGAGTCAAGACGGCGCATCATAATTCCTTCTGCATTTTCTGCATTGATTGCATTAATTGCGACGGCGCCGAGCACTTCGCTGACTCTGCAGCTAAGGCGACAGCGGCCGAGAAAGCATGTAATAGCGGCTGCAAACGTTCACGTTTTAATTTCAAAGCCGCTTGATTCACTACCAAACGCGAAGAAATATCCATGATCTTTTCCACTTCTACCAAATGATTGGCGACCAAGGTATTCCCAGTGCTCACCAAGTCGACGATCACATCGGACAAACCCACTAAAGGGGCTAACTCCATAGAACCATAGAGTTTAATCAAATCGATGTGCACGCCTTTACTAGCAAAGTGTTGACGCGCAATTTCAGTGTATTTGGTCGCCACGCGCAAACGCGCACCTTGGCGTACCGCGTAATCGTAGTCAAATCCCTGTGATACTGCGACCGACATACGGCAGGCGGCAATGGCTAAATCGATAGGTTGATATAGTCCTGCGCCGCCATGCTCTAGCAAGACGTCCTTACCCGCGACACCAAAATCCGCCGCACCATATTGCACATAAGTAGGCACATCAGAAGCACGCACAATGATCACACGTAGATGAGGATCATTAGTGGCTAAAATAAGTTTACGCGATTTTTCGGGGTCTTCCAAAACACGAATCCCCGCCGCCTCTAACATAGGCAGAGTTTCTTCAAAAATGCGGCCTTTGGATAAGGCTAGTGTAAGTTGTTGGGGGTTCATAAATATCGTTCAAAAACCTAAAAACCTGTCAACACAGAGGCACAAAGAAAAGAACAGAATAAGACAAGAATGTCCTCTATTTTTCCACCTCCACTCTGTTGAGAGCACGGGAAGTTCTACTTCACTCTTGCGATTTGCGCACCGACGTTGGATAACTTTACTTCCATTTTATCGTAGCCACGATCGAGATGATAAATTCTATCAATCAGGGTTTCGCCTTGAGCGGCTAAACCGGCGATAACTAAAGAAGCCGAAGCACGTAAATCCGTTGCCATTACCGGTGCGCCGATCAGTTTTTCTACCCCGGTGACTAAGGCAGTATGTCCATCGATTTCTATGTGCGCGCCTAATCGATTCATTTCCTGCACATGCATGAAACGGTTTTCAAAAATCGTTTCGGTGACGCGACTAGTACCCTGCGCCAAACTATTTAAAGCCATGAACTGCGCTTGCATATCGGTGGGAAATCCAGGATATTCGGTAGTGCGAAAACTCACTGCTTTTGCTCTCCCACTCATCTGCGCACGTATTGTGTCAGTGCCCAAAGTGATGATCACACCGGCTTCACGTAATTTATCTAAGGCCACATCCAGAATATCGCTACGGGTATTGGTTAAGCTAATATCGCCACCCGCTGCTGCCACTGCGCATAAAAAAGTCGCCGTCTCGATACGATCCGCGATCACCGTGTGTGTGCCGCCATGAAGCTGCTCTACGCCTTGAATCACCAATCTATCCGTACCTATACCTTCAATCTTCGCACCCATCGCAACTAACAGATGAGCAAGATCGGTCACTTCGGGTTCGCGTGCGGCATTTTCCAATACCGTTTCGCCATGCGCTAAGGTCGCTGCCATCAAAAGATTTTCGGTCCCCGTGACGGTGATCATATCGGTGACGATACGCGCGCCATGCAAGCGTTTCGCTTTGGCATGAATGTAACCCGCTTCAATATTAATTTCAGCACCCATGGCTTGTAAGCCCTTGATATGCTGATCTACTGGGCGTGAACCGATAGCGCAACCGCCGGGAAGTGAAACCTTCGCTTCACCAAAACGCGCCAACAAAGGTCCCAGTACTAAAATGGAAGCACGCATGGTTTTCACCAAATCATATGGCGCTTCTAGTTTATCGATATGGGCACCATTCAGTACAACAATCCCGTCTTCTTCACGCGCCTGCAAACCCATTTGCTTAAGCAATTTAAGCATAGTGGCAACATCTTGTAAGGCTGGGACATTGTGTAAAACGACGTCCTCAGCAGTTAAAAGTCCAGCACAGAGAATGGGTAAGGCAGCGTTCTTTGCGCCAGAAATTCTCACTTCACCATTTAAACGATTACCACCAGTGATCAATAACTTATCCATTATTTGAACTCTTCCGGCGTTAAAGTTTTCATCGACAGAGCATGAATTTCTTCGCGCATACGGTCACCCAAGGCGGCGTACACTAACTGATGACGTGCAATAAGTCGCTTACCTTCGAAAGCGGAGGAAACGATCACCGCGGTGAAATGCTGACCATCGCCCTCGACCGTCAAATGGCTGCATTCTAGACCAGCGGCGATGTAGGTTTTAATTTGTTCTGGAGTTGGAAACACAATTTTCTTTCTAATATTATCTTTGCTTATTTGGACTTACTTGGGCTTACTTGGGCTTACTTTACTCCACATAAATATCTATTTTCTTTGACTCTTTTTTGACTCAATGCCGTAGTTTATAGCCGCTACGCAGCATCTGCATTGCGGTCACAGCCAAGACCACTAAGAAGACCACAACCACTGCTGCACTATGCCAAGGATCAACATCAGACTGTCCAAAAAATCCATACCGAAATCCATCTATCATGTAGAAAAAAGGATTGAAATGTGAAATGGTTTGCCATAGAGGAGGCAAGGATTTAATCGAATAAAACACACCCGACAAGAAGGTTAAAGGAACGATGACAAAGTTTTGAAAGGCGGCTAATTGGTCAAATTTTTCCGCCCAAATTCCTGCGATCAGACCCATGGTACCGAGGATCGCAGCGCCCAATAAGGCAAACAAGATGATCCACAACGGCGCTTGAAATTGCAAGTGCGCGAACCACGCCGTCACCACAAATACGCCCAATCCCACCGCCAAACCGCGCACCACCGCTGCCAAGACATAGGCCGAGAATATTTCCCCATGCGACAAGGGTGGCAACATAATAAAGACCAAATTACCTGTGACCTTGGATTGAATCAGCGACGAAGAGGCATTGGCAAACGCATTTTGCAGCACACTCATCATGACTAATCCTGGCACTAGAAAAGCCATATAACTGACGCCATGCACCAACACATGCCCGTCTAAGGCTTGACCGAATACCAGCAAATACATCATCGACGTCATGATGGGTGCAGTGATGGTTTGCGTAGCGACTTTCCAGAAGCGCAGCACTTCTTTGTAAAACAGGGTTCTAAATCCTATGCTCGAACCGATATTCATGACGTCGTTCATTGTTTTGCTTCCCCCATAATCTGCAAGAAGACATCTTCTAAATCGGCCTGCTGCAATTGTAAATCTTCCAGTACGCAATTGGCTGCGCTTAAGCTGGCCAAAATAGGCTGCACTTCGTTGGCATTGGTAAATCGTAAGGCATACAGATTTTTGTCCGCCTGAGTCTCATTGGCGATAATCAAATGATGCAAACTAGCAGGCAGTTCACCCTGCGCCAATTGAATTTTTATTTGCGACCCTGAAATACGTTTGATCAAAGCTGACATGCTGTCTAAGGCAACCACCTTACCACCTTTAAGCATAGCGACACGATTGCATAGCGCCTGTGCCTCTTCTAAGTAATGGGTGGTCAACACGATGGTATGGCCTTCGCGATTTAGGCGTGAAATAAAT
>JAIELM010000263.1 GCA_019752975.1 Undibacterium sp.
CAAACCGCGCGCACCACCATCGCTCTAAAAGTGAATGGCGGGTCTTCGTCTTGACCTAGCTTACCGAAACTTAAAATCCCGCCTATTAGTAACACCACCATTAAATAGCGAGTCAAAGGAATATGTTCTAGTGCCCAACGCGAGAGGTTAAAACCGCCCTTTTGGACATCATTACTATCGGGTAAAGGTGCGCTCATTTAGCCGCTCCAGTCACCGCACCAGAAGCAGCGGCTGCTACACTGACGTTAGTTTCCTGACCCAAGATTTTTACTTTCTGACCCGCTTTTAACAAATTCACGCCCGCGGTAACCACCGTTTGACCAGGATTGACCCCGGCCGCGATTAGAACGTCTTCCCCCTTAGTTGCGCCGATTTGCACGGGGAATAAATTCACCACGCCTTCGTTCACAACCCACACTGAAGTGGTGTTTTTTTCTTGGAATAAAGCTGTCAAAGGCAGACGTATCATCGCATGTGGATTTTTCATCCCAAACGACACTTTTGCCGTCATACCTAAACGCACGTCCTTAGCACCTTCAGGCAAAGCGACTTTAGCAGTAAAGGTGCGTGTTACGGGGTCAGCAATCGGCGACAATTCACGCAATTTACCGTTCAAGATTTCCTGCGGATTCGCCCATAAACGCACGCCGATATCTTTCATTTGACGTATGGAATTGATCTTATCTTCTGGAATCCCCACTACCATATCCATTTCACCAGTCTGCGCCACTCGCACCACCGAAGTACCGGCTGCGACTACTTGCCCAACTTCAGCATCAATGCCCGTCACCACACCATCGACATCAGAAATAAGTGTGCTGTAACCGGCTTGATTACTTTGATTCGAGTAAGCTGCCTTGGCTTGCTCGTAGCTTGCTTGTGCCGCTTTGTAAGCAGCATCTTTGGCATCTAATACGGCTTGTGCTACAAAATTTTTCTCACGTAATTCTTGATAACGTTTGAGTTCAGCTTTCGCCAGATCACGGTTACTCTCTGCTGCGCCCAAACCTGCTTTCGCTTGGGTCTGACCTAATAAAAGGTCTTGTGGATCCAATTGCATTAGGATCTGTCCGCGTTTAACTACAGTGCCAACATCGACTTTACGTGCGAGGATTTTTCCTGGCACTCTAAAGCCCAAACGTGATTCAACACGAGGGCGAATTTCACCAGAGAATTCAGCGGCAATTTCACTCGATTCCAAGCTAGCCTTTACAACACGAACTGGACGTATGTCTTCTGTTTTTTCTACCGTTTTACCGCACGCAGCGAGCAGCAATATACTGAGTAAAACGGTAGTTTTTAAAAATTTATTATTTACAGCAAAAACAGCGGGCTTGGCGCGATTTGATGCCAAGAGAGAGGGGAGAAATGCATTGATCATAGCCACGAGGATTTTCCTTTACTATACGGTCACAAAGCACGAGAGATTGCAATTCATTCGCTTGCACTACAATGTCATCGTAACCATAAGCAGCTAAGCTTATATCGATGAAATTCTAGCCCAAGTCACAACCAAAAAATTACTGACTCACGGGTAAGTAATTATAATGAGGATTCCAAGCTTTGCCAATGACTTTCGAGTCATTTATTTTTTATATCTATAATGAAATTCATTAAAAAATTATTTTAAGAAATCATTGTGGATGATGGTGCTTTAGCTCCTCCTCATCCCTATTCCTGTCTCACTCTAAACCACAAATAGCAGGCAATAAAAAAGCTAGCCTCAGCTAGCTTTTTTATTTCAAACGTTCGATAAAATCATAATCCTATACAAGTCACGGAAATATTGGTTACGGTTACTGGTGTCGTCAGCGCCACTTTTCCAGTGCCATTTGTGACAGTACATTTTTGATTTAACGGTTGCGTCTTCACTTGCACATTATAAGATGCATCATTCAACAAACTAAACGCAAAATTAAATGTTCCATCTGCTCGCAGAGTCAAGAGGTCTTGATCATTATTAGTCAGTTCCACAAAGGTATTGACTTTGAGACCCGCCAAAGTGCCGGCCACAGGTACGCCGTCCACACAGTTGAGAACCACGTTTGCTGATGCCGCTGGATTACCGATTGCCGCTGTACCACTCGCATTTTGTAGCGTGCACACTCGCCCAAGAGGGGGGAAAGACACCGCTACTACATATGGCTTAGCATCAATGGCATACAGAGTTAAAGTCAATTTACTGTCTTTAATTTCAGCGGTAGCAGTAGCATCCGTATCTGTTAATTTTAGCGCCACACTGCTATCAGCCGTCGCATTAGTGACTGTAACCACGACTGGGACATTAGGTAAGCAAGAAATCAGCACATTGTTCAACGAGGACTCGCTACTCATCTTACCCTTGCCGTTTTGTATCGTGCAATTAACCAAATTTGGCTGCTTTAAAATAGTAATATCGTAGGTGGCGTTACTAGCCGTCGGAAATGAAAATGCGCCGTCAGCCGCCAAAGTGATGTAGGGACCAGAATTATTGCTTATGTTAATACTACTTCCGGTACCAAGCCCTTTAACACTCCCGCCCACTGTGGTATATACAAAACCACCACAGGCAGCCAATATTGCACTCGCCGCTACGGCCAACATCGCCACTTTTCTATTTAATTTAATCAAGATCATTCCACCTTAAAAACGGGACTGGTAAGTCAAGCCCACCACAGAGAATAAAAAAACAATGCGGCATTGTAGCGCAATTTTTCTGCGAGAAAGCGCTTCATGCCTGTCTAGTTAAGTTTCTGCTTTAAATTTCGCGAGTGTTGTGCTGTGCTCGGCGCTCGGCTACCATAGCGCCTAATCACCACACTACCACCACACTAACAGTCAAAATCCATGTCTCCAGACGAATATTGCCAACAAAAAGCCGCACAAAGCGGTTCCAGTTTTTACTATAGTTTCTTATTTTTGCCTGCTGAAAAACGCCGCGCCATTACCGCTCTGTATGCGTTTTGTCGCGAAGTTGATGATGTGGTGGATGAATGCGAAGACGAAGCCGTCGCTCGCACCAAATTACAATGGTGGCGTAAAGAAGTCCAGGCCATGCTAGCCCACGCTCCGACCCATCCGGTCACCACCGCCCTACTACCACACATCGCTATTTATCAACTTGAAGGTAGTCATTTGCTGGCGATCATCGACGGCATGGAAATGGATTTGAATCAAAATCGCTATCTCGATTTTATCGCTCTACAAAAATATTGTTGGCATGCCGCAGGCGTGGTGGGCATTTTATCAGCCAGTATTTTTGGCATAAAAAATCCTCAGACCAAAGAATTTGCCGAAAAGCTCGGTCTCGCCTTTCAGATGACCAACATCATTCGCGACGTAGGTGAAGACGCGCGCAAAGGACGCATCTATTTACCAGTCAACGAACTACAAGAATTTAACGTCCCCGCCAGCGACATCTTAAACGCCAAGCATAGTCCAGAATTTGAAAAGCTCATGCAATTTCAATTTCAACGCACGCAAAAACTGTATGATGAAGCAATGTCCTTACTACCGAGCGAAGATAGGCGCTCTCAACGTACCGGCCTCATCATGGCGGCAATTTATCGCGCCTTGTTAGTAGAAATTAAGGAAGACGGTTTTCACGTACTCAAACAAAGAATTTCACTCACGCCTATACGCAAGTTATGGTTAGCTTGGACCACCTATTTGCGTGCTTAAAAAGCACCTATTTGCGCGCTTAATAAAGTCCCTATTCAGAGGAAAGCATTCCAATATGTGAGGCTGTTATAATTCGACGTAGATTCCACCTGACACATAAAAAGATCGGCAATAGTTTTAGTCCCTATGCTTAAATTAAAAGATTTTTTTAAACGTTTTTTCCAGCGACAATCCCATGTAGCGATTAGCGACGCTACACGTCAATTTATTGTCCTCGCGCATGATGAAATGATAGAAGAAAATAAAAAGCATGCCGCCACTTGGCAATACGGAAAAGAAAAAAGCTGGGTAGCAAATCTAGATGCAGGAGTCATTTCCTTCACTTTTTCCAAGGAATTAACAGGTACTACACCTTTTCAAAGCATTGGCATTTATGACGATGTGGACAAATCTTTCACATGGGCTTGGGCACACTCGTCCACCCCAAAAAAACTACGTTCCCACGCGAATATCGCCAAAGAATGGGGACACACACACCACCCTTCGTTCACTACCAAAAAAGTCTATTGCAGCATGGAAGAAGCATGGAGTTACGCAGCAGTGACAAGAAAACTGGCTGGTGCAAAAGGAGTCTATCGTGGACGCTTGGGCTCAAACTATATCTTTATGACCACCGAAGATATTTCGATTCAAGCACAAGTTGAACAAGCGCATTGGGCGGCAGGTCGACGAAATACTTCTTGGTAAAATAAGCTGTTACCCGGTGCCTACCGCAGTTACACCTATTTTTAATTGTAGGCGATGGTGCCATGCCAATCGCCCCTGCAATTAACGTAAATATTTCCC
>JAIELM010000570.1 GCA_019752975.1 Undibacterium sp.
AGCATACCAGCACGAGTAGTCGCACCGACCAAGGTAAACGGTTGCAAATCCAGTTTGACCGATCGCGCCGCTGGCCCCTCACCTATCATAATATCGATCTGATAGTCCTCTAAAGCAGGATACAAAATCTCCTCCACCACTGGCGAAAGTCTGTGTATCTCATCGATAAACAAGACATCATTCGCTTCGAGATTAGTCAACAAGGCCGCCAAATCTCCAGCACGTTCTAATACCGGCCCTGAAGTTTGACGCAAGTTCACCCCCATTTCACGTGCAATAATATGCGCCAACGTGGTCTTACCAAGGCCGGGAGGGCCAAACAACAAAGTGTGGTCAAGCGGTTCTTTACGCCCACGCGCTGCACTGATGAAAATCTCCAATTGCCCACGGATTTTCTCTTGACCTACATATTCTTCTAAATGCTTAGGCCGTAAAGCGCGTTCAATTGCCTCCTCTTGCGGCGAAGTAGCGGCAGCCGTGATGATGCGCGGCGCTTCGAAATTAGAGCTAAGGTGGTCGGTTTGTATGCTCATGGCTTAGACAGCGCCTTCAACGCCAACTTAATCCCATCCGACACCCCAGATCCAGCAGGCACGGACTTCATTGCCAGCAAAGCCTCTTTATCCGAATAACCCAACGCCAATAAAGCATTGAGAATATCCGAGCTATGATCACCCGCTATCACTGCAATACCGGCGGCACCGAGATCAGCGCCCAGCTTTCCTTTAAGTTCCAACAATAAGCGCTCAGCCGTTTTCTTACCGATACCCGGCACGCGGGTTAAGCGCCCGGCTTCTTGTAAGGTGATCGCTTGCGCGAGATCGGCTACTGACATACCAGATAAAATCGACAATGCAGTACGAGCGCCGACGCCGCTGATTTTAATTAATTGCTTAAAGGTCGCACGCTCCTCACCAGTGCCAAAACCAAACAAAACATGCGCGTCTTCACGTATAGCTAAATGGGTCAGCAAGGTGACTTTTTCACCCAAAGCGGGTAGGTTGTAGAAGGTACTCATAGGCACGTCGATTTCATATCCCACACCCTGACAATCCACCAGCAATTGTGGAGGGTTTTTTTCTACCAGTGTACCTGCGATACGACCTATCATGACTAACCTTCATACTGTATGAATAAGCAGTGATAGTAAACTATTCTATGAATTTTTGGGAGGAATTTGGTGGATGGACCCTTCTTTGCGTCCGTAGCTTACGAATAACTACAATGTATCGCATGAAGCAATAATCCTAGAATCCATGGGCGCAGCCGCCAGCTAGCCTATCAGTCTTCCACCACGTACACGCAAACCTTTTCTCGCGAGTTCGGGTGCAATGCCACTTAAGGTGGCCAGCGTATCGCCACTGTGGGCGTGGCAAATCGCTACACCGAGTGCATCGGCCGCATCGGTGCTTGGTGTGCCGTTAAGATTAAGTAAGCGGCGTACCATTTCTTGTACTTGTTCTTTTTTGGCTTTGCCATGCCCAACTACGCCTTGCTTAACTTGCAGCGCGGTATATTCTGCCACCTGCAAATCCGCACCCACTAAAGCGCAAATAGCTGCGCCTCGGGCTTGCCCGAGCAAGAGCGTGGATTGGGGATTCACATTGACGAAGACTTTTTCTATCGCAGCACAATCGGGCTGGTAGGTGCGGATGATTTCTTGTACGCCAGCGAGGATAGTCTTAAGGCGTTCCGGCAGAGAACCTTCTACCGTTTTAATGGTACCGGAAGCGACATAGCTAAGCTGACTACCTTGCTTATGAATGATCCCAAAGCCAGTGGTGCGTAGGCCGGGATCAATTCCTAATATTTTCATCTTTTATTGTCATTCCAGTTCAGCTATGTTTGCTAAGTTTAATTAATGCCTAAAATGCCGCGTGCCAGTGTAAAGCATCACCACGCCACGTTCGTCGGCGGCATCGATCACTTCTTGATCACGCATGGAACCACCGGGTTGAATCACACAAGTCGCCCCTGCATCGACTACCACATCTAGCCCATCACGGAACGGGAAGAAAGCGTCGGACGCAACAGCGGAACCAGTCAATGTCAGTCCCGCGTTTTGTGCTTTGATCGATGCAATACGAGCGGAATCAATACGACTCATTTGCCCTGCACCGACCCCTAAAGTCATGCCATTGCCGCAAAAGACGATGGCATTGGATTTGACATATTTGGCGACGCGCCAAGCGAACATCATGTCTGCCATCTGTTGCGGTGTAGGCTGTAATTTGGTAACTACGCGTAAATCCGCTTCTAAAACATTTTTGGCGTCCGGCGCTTGTACTAAGAGACCACCACCGACACGTTTGACGTCGTACTGGTTGACTGCGCTACCCAAGGGGATTTCCAGCAAACGTACATTTTGTTTAGCTGCGAATATTTGTTTAGCTTCCAGTGTAAAAGCCGGAGCGATTAAGACCTCTACGAATTGTTTGGCTACCGCTTCTGCCGCTTTGCCATCACACTCTACGTTGAAAGCAATGATGCCACCGAAAGCGGAAGTGGGATCAGTTTGCAAGGCTTTGCTATAAGCTTCTAAGGCGTCGCTACCTAAGGCCACGCCGCAGGGATTAGCGTGTTTAACGATGACGCAAGCAGCACTGGCATTGGTAAAAGATTTAACGCATTCCCAAGCCGCATCCGCATCCGCGATATTATTGTAGGAGAGTTCTTTACCTTGTAACTGGATGTAGTTGGCCAATGCGCCAGCAACTGGGCTGAGGTCACGGTAGAAGGAGGCTGATTGATGGGGGTTTTCACCATAGCGCATTTCTTGTGCTTTTTCGAAATGCAAATTTAAAGTTTGTGGGTAACTACTACGTGTACTGTGCGCTTTATCTTCGCCCAAGCTGGTCAAATAATTAGTGATCGCCCCGTCGTATTGCGCGGTATGAGCGAAAACTTTTTTTGCCAGCGTAAATTTAGTGTCGTAGGTCACTTGATGTTGATTGGCCTTCATCTCCGCCAGCACCACTTGATAATCGCTAGGATCGACGATTACCACCACATCTTTATGATTTTTTGCTGCTGAACGTAGCATCGTTGGACCGCCGATATCAATATTTTCTATCGCGTCTTCTAAGTTGCACTGCTCTTTAGCCACAGTAGCTTGAAAAGGATAGAGATTGACCACCACCATATCAATACTAGGAATACCATATTTGGCAATCGCAGCCACATGCTCAGGAAAGTCTCTACGCGCCAAAATTCCGCCATGCACCTTGGGATGCAGGGTCTTCACACGACCGTCAAGCATCTCTGGAAAGCCCGTGTAATCCGCCACTTCGGTCACTGGCACGCCATTGTCTTGCAAGAGCTTGGCAGTACCACCGGTAGACAGTATCTTCACGCCCATGGCGCAGAGTTCTTTAGAAAATTCAAGAATGCCAGTTTTATCCGAAACGGAAATGAGAGCTTGTTTGATCATGGTGAAAGTATTGATACCGGTTGGATTAAAAAAATAAGTGTGCACTCGGCGCAGAGAAAAGTAGGTAGGTTTCACCGCACTCTCAGCGCCTCTGCATCAAGGCAATTGTTTTATCTTGTCACAGAAAGAATTAAATAATGGCGATCAAAGCAAACCGTGATGCTGCAATTTTTTACGCAAGGTGTTGCGATTAATACCCAACATATCAGCGGCCTGCGACTGATTACTGTCGGTCTTAGTCATGATCATTTCCAACATCGGTTTTTCAACCGCAAGGACCACCATATCGTAAATATTTGACGCTTGTTGTTCTCCCAAATCACGAAAGTAGTTTTCTAGATTTTGGTGAACCGCTTCTTGTATGCTTTCTTTTTTCATGCTGGTATTTTCTTCTTTTTAGATAAATCTATTTTAAGTAAATGGAATGCTGTGACAAACTCATTGGCTAACTCATTGACTAACTCATTGACTAATTTATTCACTAAACTACGCCGCCAATTCCGTCACGAAGGGGCGATATTGTAACCGTTCTGTAGGCCTATCATCAAAAAACATTTTGACCGCAGCCAATTGTGCTTCACAGTCCTCCAATAGATTCATGCGCTGTCGGAAAACCTCACCGCCAACTAAATCTTGTACATACCAACCAATGTGCTTACGTGCCGTGCGCACCCCCATGAACTCACCGTAGAAGGCATAGTGTTCGCGCAAGTGCCTGTCCATTAGAGCGGCAACCTCAGTCACTAAAGGCGGGGGCAAGTGCTCACCCGTGTCCAAAAAATGCTTAATTTCTCTAAATATCCAGGGTCTGCCCTGCGCTGCACGGCCTATCATAATGGCATCCGCACCCGTCACTTGCAAGACATACTTGGCTTTTTCTGGCGTACTAATGTCACCGTTCGCGACCACCGGAATTTTAACCGCCGCTTTCACCTTTGCGATGGTTTGATATTCAGCATCACCCTTATAGCCATCAGCACGAGTACGCCCATGCAAAGTGAGCATGGCGATACCG
>JAIELM010000201.1 GCA_019752975.1 Undibacterium sp.
TCCTACGTCGATCCAATTGAAATAGTCGAAAATGACCTACTCGTCGTAGCGGTGCAAGGTACTGACGGTAGTTATTTCATGTGGCAAAAGGGGCTAACCAAAGAGGTAGGTTCTGACGATGGTATTTATTTTGAGTTCAATGACCAAATAAATGGTAGTTTCAACCAAGTTGAAGGATGTACCGTAACAAACAAAAGTATTCACGTAAAACTTTCAAACGGCAACGTAGTACATTTTCACTTTCCACCCAACTTCGATAAACTCGAAGAGTTGCAGGTTGGCCTAATTAAAATATACGCCGAACAAGGTGACATCGTTGAGTTCAGCATTTAACATAGCTTTCGAAAAAGACGCGCGAATAGGCGCTTTTCCTAAAATTTATGATCGGCGCACGCGCCTTTCAAGTCAGCGTTAAATTTCAGAAAGAGTATCAAAGTGTCCGCACAACAAACACCTATTGCGTCTCTCGATGAAAAAATATCGTACTTTACAGAGCGCCTCAAATTGTTTGGCAATGTGATCGGTGGTTGGCCTTTAAATTTGGAAAGCACCAGCCAAAAGAAAGAGATTCGAGCATTATGGGAAAAAGATTTTTCTCATGCGCTAACGCTGTACAAAGAATATCCAAATGAAATCGACGCAAAATTGGTAGTCGCCGAGTTAGCAAGAATGGGACATAACATTGATGTACCTGACGCTGCGCGTAAAGCGGATTTGGTTCTGAATGAAATATTCAGGATTGACCAGTTCAACTTAAGGGCTATGGTATGTCGTGCTTCCATGTATGTAAGTCTTGCACCGCAGTTTTTTCCAGATGCTGAGCGGCTATTTGCAAAAGTAATTGAGTTGAGCAGCCCAAGTGTTGATCCCATAATTTATCAGGGGTTGGGTTTTGCCTGTCTTCATCAAAATAAGATAGAGGCAGCCACATCACATTTTGAAACCTATCTTTCTTTGGTTCCAAACGACGAGAAAATCACTCAACTCTTATCGCAATTAAAATCTGGAAAACGTGGTGAGGTTGTTCATGTAAATGGTGCGCTTTCTTCCACATCGGTTATCCCAAATACCGCGTCAAACAAACCTAACGAAAAACCGTGGTGGCAATTTTGGTGAAATTTAACATGACAATCGATCGGACTGGCCGCGATGCGGCTGAGTTCATTATTCATTCGTGGGCGGCCATCCGTTCATTTCTGCGTTAAATGGCTTGACCAATGATTGTGGAAACTGTGTCGAACATTGAAATTTCTAATGGAGGCGAGTTGCTACTTCGGTTGGCGAGCAGCGGGCGACCAGCGTACCAATACGTATATCGTGCCGCTGCAGGCGTGTATTGGGATCAAGAACAGTATGCATTCAAGCTCGCTGCTAGGGCGGACGATGATTACGCCAAGTGGTTTGCACACATTTTAAATATTTTAGAAGGTGAAATGGGGCTGCAACGTCGTCTTCCGGATGAAGTTACGTGGATCAACATACCTGACAAGGTCAAATTTGAAATTTTGGACATCGCCGATTAGCACCCTAACCATATTGGGTGAATTGGCTTCGCGCCTACTTAATTATCATTGGAATTTCATTTACAATAGTCCCATTTTGGGATTATTATACGAGTATGCGAATCATATCAATATCCACTATTAAATCGTTTTGGGAAGGCAATTCCGCATTCATTGATGCGAAAGAACCGGCACTAGCATGGTATCGTCATGCACTTAAAGCTGACTGGGATTCTCCCAATAGTGTAAAGCTCGATTTTGGTCAAGCCAGTATTTTGCAAGATGGTCGCGTTGTTTTTAATATTGCAGGGAATAAATATAGATTGGTGGTCTGGATAAATTACCCATACCGTGTGATTTATGTTCGATTTTTTGGTACGCATAAACAGTACGATAAAATTGATGTGCAAACTATTTGAAGGTGATGGAAATGGATATTAAACCGATACGAACTAAAGCTGATCATAAGGCTGCTCTTAAAGAAATTGAGTCGCTTATGATGGCAAAATTTGGCTCGCCAGATGGAGATAGACTTGATGTGTTGGTGACATTGGTTGAGGCCTATGAAAACAAAAATTTTCCTTTGGATTTGCCAGATCCAGTTGAAGCCATTAAATTCCGAATGGAGCAATCTGGTTTGTCGATTAAAGACCTTGAACCCATGATTGGAAAGAGCAATCGCATCTATGAAATTTTTAATCATACGCGGCAATTGACCTTGCCGATGATACGGCGCTTACATTCTGGGCTTGGCATCCCTGTTGAAAGCCTGATCAAAGAATATCACTCGTAGTTTGAGGAGCAGATAATGCATCATCCATTTAACTTGACGCTCGACACAGACGCTTTGCGCTGGTCAGCTCGGCGTTAAACAATTCATGCAAAAAATTATTTCATCGGTGATTTTGTGTTTCTGTGGTGTGTTTTCTTTCAATGCAGCAGCGAGCGACATTTCGGAGGATCAAGCATTGGATATATTGATCGCGAAAATACAAGACACAGGTCTGTATAAATCACGTTTGAAGATGGAGTGCCTTAACTTTACAAATGAGGCTGAGACTAAAAAATATTTTGATTTTAAAGTTTACGAAAATCATAATGGTAAAAACTGTGCAGGGGATAAGAACACGGCACCGGCAGTTGATAGATTTCGCGTTTCAAAAATGACAAAAAAATTATGTGGTATGAGCCAATCAATGGAAAATTTGTGGCTTATAGGGAAGCTATTAAAAAGAAATGATTACGAACCGATTGTTTAACGGGTCAATCGACGGAAAATCGCCAATGACTATTTCATTCAAATTTTTGACCGTCGTGGCGATCTCGTCATTTCGGCGTTAAACTTCATCAACATGACTTCGCAGCGTAAACATTCGTCTAAAATTGTACTTGTAAGTTTTCGAGATGGGGAATATTGGGAGGAATGGGAGCTTCGTTTTAATAGTGGAAATAAACAACATAAGCCAGTTAAATTTTTTTCCACAAGAACGTGGAGATCTGATGTTTCAATTACCCTTTGTCCATTCTCAAGCTACAGTTTTGATTGTGCCTCCGAAAAGATAGCCGAAGAAAATTTTATCGCTGAGATGCTTTTAATAGATGGTCAGGTTTTTCAAAGTACTTTTCGAGAAGTAAGGAATTTGCGAGACCGATTCGGATATGAGCCAGTTTCCGACACCCGAGAAGGATGGGTTTAAAATTGATGTTTAACATAACATCCGTGCGGGACGTGCAAATATGCGTTCGTCTTTCTTTTTTATTTTCATGTGCACTCCGCACAATTCAACGTTGGACATCAAGAGCACGCCATGCGATACCTCGAACTTAAGATCCCGCCTCTTGCGCTTTGCGCCATCTTTGCCATCGCGATTCCCGGTCTGGACAACTTCGTTCAGTCTGCGAGCGTACCGTTCATTGGTCACCGCATAGCCGCGACCGCGCTCATGCTTCTTGGACTAACTTTCGCCATAGTCGGCGTTGTCGAATTCCGCCGTGCCAAGACGACGGTCAACCCGCTAACCCCTCAGCGCGCAACTTCAGTCGTGGATTCGGGCATCTACCGCCTGACACGGAATCCCATGTATCTCGGTATGGCTCTCATGCTTCTTGCCGTCGCTGTATGGCTATCCACAGTTCTTGGATATGCGCTAGTCCCGCTATTCTGTGTCTATATGACTGAGTTCCAAATTAAGCCAGAAGAGCGTGCGCTACTTGCAATCTTCGGCCAGGAATTCTCGGCCTATATGACAAAGGTGCGCCGGTGGATCTGATGTCCAACCCGGGAGTCCACACGGACGCTGCGCGATAAAGCCGCGCCGCGCGTGTGACTTCTACGTTCGGCATCATGAAAAGTGTAGCGTACACGGCATTTGACAAGCTTATTTATAGTAGCTACAATAAATAAATGAAAATCGATTTTGATCCCGCCAAGAATTTGGTGAACCAAGCGCAACATGGTGTTTCGCTGGCTTTGGCAGGTGAACTCGATTGGGATGCTGCGCTGGTTTGGGTTGACGGCCGCTTCGAGTACGAGGAGTTGCGTATGATTGCTCTCGCACCTAAGACAGAAACCCTATACTACGTAGCCTTTGTAGATCATGGTGAGGTGCAAAGAATCATAAGTTTGCGCCGCGCCACACGGCGTGAGGTGAAATACTATGTCGAAAATATCTAAGCGGCCTTCCGTCGTGATGCCGACCACGCAAGAGGATAAGGCGATCACGGCGGCGGCTAAGGCTGATCCTGATGCGCGGCCACTTACTCCTAAACAATTGCAGGCTATGGTTCCAATGCGGGCGTTACGCGGACGCCCCAAGTCTGTGCGCCCCAAACAACTCGTGTCAGTGCGCTATAGTCAGGAGGTTTTGGAGTATTTCAAATCCACTGGCGAAGGATGGCAGGCGCGCATGGACAGTGTTCTACGCGCATATGTTAAACG
>JAIELM010000443.1 GCA_019752975.1 Undibacterium sp.
TTGCTAGTAGTTTCGCGACGAATAGGTTTCGCATTTTCATACCAGAGGTACACGCGTTCATCGTTCATCTTCAAATATGCGGAGAAAGCTCAGAAGCGAAGTTCCTTGATTTTAACCCAGATTTTCCATTAGGCGCACCTTCGGTGCTATTTGAGCGCTGACAGCGCATTTTCGGCCACTTTTGCCGCTCTTCGTTGCTAATAGCTCGCTATTAGCGCCTCAGTCGCGACAAAATTGACTCGAAAAGTGCATCTGTCATCATCTCAAATCCTAATGGAAAATCTGGGTTTAAGCTTGCCATTCTCAATTTGCCGATCTAACACATGGCACGCAGCACTTTACGCAAAGCGAGGCAGCTTCTATGAATCTCTTCTTCGGTAATGGATGAGAAACCGAGTAAGAGACCGGGTGAGAATGGAGCGCTTTCGCTGCTTGCGCTCTCTGAAAAAAAGTAAGATAGCGGACGTAACTCTAGACCAGCATCAAGACCCGCTTTCACCACACAAGTTTCATCGAGTTTTTTTCTGAAATGCACCGCCAGATCCAAGCCTCCATCGTGCGCCCCACAATCCAATTCATGAGAAAGGTGTATTTGTATCCCGTTCAACAAAGCAGCTTGCCTTTGGCTATACAGCTTGCGGGTACGTTTAATATGGCGTCCAAAATGGCCTTCTGCGATGAAATCCGCCAGTACCATTTGCGGCAAGATCGCCGTATGTCGATCAACAATGGATTTGGCATGTGTCAGTGGCGCCACCAAAGCCGGTGGTAATACCATGTAACCTAATCGTAAAGCGGGAAATAGAACCTTAGACATGGTACCCACATAAATCACACTATCGTTTTTATCTAAGCTTTGCAAGGAGGCTAATGGCGCACCACTATAGCGATATTCGCTGTCATAATCGTCTTCGATGATCCAAGCGGCACGCTCTTTTGCCCATGCCAGCAAGGCTAGGCGCCTTTGCAGGCTCATGCTCATTCCCAATGGGAGCTGATGTGAAGGTGTGCAATACACCAAGCTCGCGCTCGGATAATGGCGCGCACCATACTCAACATTCAAGCCCTCTCGATCGACCGGCACATGACACACTTTCGCCTGAGCCGCTTGCAATGGTTCAATCGCACCCCGATAACCGGGCGATTCCACCCAAGCCGCCTCATCCGGATCAAGCAACACGGTCGACAGTAAATACAGCGCCTGTTGCGAGCCGGAGGTGATGATAATTTGTTCTGGACTGCAAACCACCCCTCTGGCCGCCTTTAAATACACAGACAATAATTCACGCAATGGCACGTAGCCGGCAGGATCACCATAACCTAACTGATCATCATGGTGACGCCAACGCCGCGCCGCGAGACGTGACCAGACATCGAACGGAAAAACATCCAAGCCCGGCATGCTCACTCTAAATGCCCGCGTCTTGTTTTGTTGGCGTGGTGCCAGGCTGGCACGATCAACAAATTGCATACCTCTTTTTGACAAACGTGGCGTAATGGTTTCTTGCTCACTTATTTGCTTACTTATTTGACTGACAAACTTCTCACTATGTCGCTTCGCTTTTTCTCGCGGCAAATCAACACTAACAAAAGTGCCCCTCCCCACCGTGCCAGATAAGTAACCTTCGGCCAATAATAGTTCATAGGCATTGAGCACCGTTTGGCGGGAGATTGCCAGCGATTGGCATAACTCACGACTAGGTGGTAGTTGCATACCAGCCGGTAGCAAGCGGTCGAGTATGGCCTGCTTCACCGCTAGATAGAGCTGACGAAACAAGGGGATTGCAGAAGCTCTATCGAGCTGCAAAGTGCCCAGAAATAAAGACATGTGCATGGTGTGAGGTGCTTTCACAAAAGTAGGACTTACGCAAAACAGACGCTAAGCTTGTTGGGTTCGCATTGTCGTACAAAGTACAGCCTGCCGCTCCGCGCCCGCGATTCAAGCATACAGGCATTCAAGCATACAAGGGCAGGCGCTAGCCAGCGCAATTTTGAGTACATCCTAAGAAGATCATTGGTAGCCTCATATTATAGTTTATTGGTACTTTAAGGATGCCAATACTATGCCTATAATCGCCACATTACACTTTGGAGCGTATGATGCAAACAACTACTTATCGCACTGATGTCCAACTTACTCCAGCTCAATTCGCCGATATACTCAAGCGCGCGGAACTAAATCGTCCCACGGAAGATTTGGCAAGAATGGCACAGATGCTCTCTTATGCCGATCTCTTAATTACCGCATGGGATGGGGACAAGCTGATTGGTGTCGCGCGTTCTCTCACCGATTTCTGCTTTTGTTGCTACCTTTCCGACTTAGCCGTCGATAAAGAATACCAACGTAGTGGCATTGGCAAACAGCTCATCGCGCTCACGAAAGAAAAGGTCGGTCCACAAACCACCCTACTCCTGCTGTCAGTACCAACGGCAATGAGCTACTACCCGAAAGCGGGGCTCGATGCCGCACCGAATTGTTTTTCAATAAAGCGTACCGAATAAGTCAGCGCACCAACATCCAAAGCGCAACAGATATGATTTTTTATTTCCAAAGGTAAAGCCATGTATACCCCCAAGCACTTTAGCGAACCTGATCTTGAGGTAATGTCGGCACTCATCCAAAACTACCCGCTCGGCACTTTGATTACCGTTGAGGAAGATGGCATCAACGCCAATCACCTTCCTTTTGAATTCATCGCACCCGCGCAAGATACACCGTTCGGATCGCTAAGAGCGCATATCGCTCGCGGCAACCCCTTATGGAAAAACCTCAATTCGGCGCAGGAGGTTTTGGTGATTTTTCAAGGACCAAGCGCCTATATCACTCCAGCTTGGTACGAAGAGAAGAAGCTCAGCGGCAAGGTGGTTCCAACCTACAACTACGCCGTTGTTCATGCACACGGTAAGTTGCAAATAATGGACGACGCACAATGGCTATTGCGACACTTGCAAAGTCTCACCCAGCAGCATGAAAGTCAACAAGCTAATCCGTGGCAAGTCAGCGATGCCCCAGATGACTATCTACAGAAAATGATGACCGCTATCATTGGCATCGAAATCCCTGTGACTCAATTGAACGGCAAATGGAAAACCAGCCAAAACAGACCCGCACAGGATCGCAGCAATATCGCAGCGGGATTGCGACTCAACGACGATACAACATCACATGCGATGGCAGCGCTAGTGTCTCGGTAAGAGGCGTTTTCGTCTAGATTGCGCGTTTCAACTCAAGTGGATACAGTGGAATTTTAATTTTGCTAGCGGCGTGGGTGCAGCCTCTCTACCGCTACATGGCTAATGGGTGTTCCATGATCTTGTTCGTGAACGATAAGAATGTTTATGGGTGGATTTTGGGGATAAACGAAGTAATTTTTTGTTTGAAGTGGATCAAACGATAGACCTGTTTCAAACTGTGAGCGGCGGGTTACGCTGACGCTAACCCGCCCTACGAAAATATTACGATTTACGGGCTTAGTTTAAAACTCGAATGCGAAAAAATCACCGAGGCTTTTAGTGTTTCTTCACCGTGCCGCCATGACGCATCTTCATAGCGTAGATAATATTCTTTTGATCCGGATACGGTGACCAAACGATTTAAAAAATTAAGGAATTCGCTCAAGTCAAAATAAGGCACATATAAATCGCCTGGGAAAAAAGTGAGTTCGCAGAAGTATTCTGATGCTTCGAAAGAGATGTAAATCTGAAGATGCGGCGGACACTTAGTATGGCTAGTCCAAATTAGATGAACTGCACCAGTATCGTGGTCCAGATACGATTCAACGGATTCCAAGGAGATCAATTTGCCGTCTGAATTATGACCTTCAGTCAATTCCCAATCTCGCTTTATCAAGGCGATGATGTTAACACATGCTTGACGCGAAAGTCGTTCGGCGAAGTTGAAATCTCTGCAGGAGCCATCACGATTTAACAGCGCCTGCAGAATTATTTCGTGATTAATAGAAGCGCTATCCATCACAAATTCGGCGCCAACCACCGCTCAACTTCTTCTTTCGCCACCCCACGTCGCACCGCCATATCATTCACCTGATCATCCGCAATTTTCCCCACACTAAAATACTTAGACTCAGGATGCGCGAAGTAAAAACCCGACACCGCAGCACCCGGTATCATCGCCCATGATTCCGTAATGAACATGTCGATTTCTTCGCACTGCATTTGCTTAAACATTGCGGTCTTCACCGTATGTTCAGGGCAAGCTGGATAGCCCGGTGCAGGGCGGATGCCGGCATAATTTTCTTTGATCAATTCTTCATTGCTCAAGACTTCATCCGACGCATAGCCCCATAAATCTTTGCGCACGCGTTCGTGTAAATATTCAGCGAAGGCTTCTGCCAGACGATCCGCCAATGATTTGAGCATGATGCTGCTGTAATCATCGTGCGCGTCTTCGAAACGTTTTTCGTGCTTTT
>JAIELM010000147.1 GCA_019752975.1 Undibacterium sp.
TGCCGCAACTGTCCTACCTATGCTTTTGGTCGGCGCACTGCTTTTGGTGTCCATACTATTTTTGGGACTTAGCTTATTTTATCAACGGCAGGCACACTGGATTTTATTTTTATTTTTGTGCCTAGCCGCCAGTAGCCTATTATTAGCGGAAGCTTGGCGCGATTTGTTCGGATATCTCTATCCTTTTCACTTAGTCAGGTTGTACATCGTCATGGGATTGAGTTGCCTGTTCTCGGTGTTATTGCCCACTTATTTTCTGATGTATTATCGTTTTCAAGATGTGACCTTATGGGTTCTGTTATTGATGTTGGTGACGATAGCTGTGAGTTTTTTTAGTCCGTATTTTGATATGAAGAGTACGATGATGTTCGGCGTCTCACTCTTGGCAAGTTTTGCGATAAATCTACGTGCTTATCACCATAAAAGAAGTGGTAGTGGAATCGGGATATTGATTGCCTTATTTTCTTTCGCTTTATTGTTGATACCCGCTTTTCGATTTGCGGAAACTGGATTCGCACTAATAGTTTGCTTCTTATTGTTCACGATTTTGCTACAACTGCTGCGACAATTTACCCGTGATAAAGAAAAAGCAGCGCTCGCGACACAGTTAGAAAATCAGTTGCTGCGGCGGACTTTACAACCCCATTTTTTGATGAATTCTTTAAGCTTGATTGGCGAGTTATTACATCAATCACCACAGCAAGCCGAAACATTTATTCAAGCCTTAGGCCGAGAATTTAGAATGCTCAATGAATATGCCGATAGCCCAACTATCGCGCTGGTGCAAGAGTTGGAGCTTTGCAAAAACTATTTAGAAATCATGAGCACACGTTTACAAAGTGTCTGTCAATTGCATGTGGATGGTGATCCATCCGGCATCGCAATCCCACCCGCCATTTTATTGACGGTATTAGAAAATGCGTTCTCGCATAATAAATATCGACAAGAAACGCGATTTGATTTGTTGATTGTGCGCGAAAAAAATATGATCAAGATGACGTTAAAGATGCCTGTCGCCAGCCCACGCGCACATACTGGAACAGGGACGGGCAACCAGTACATTCAGCAAAGCTTACAGGAAGTTTTTGATGGGCGTGCCAGTTATACCCATGAGCAGCGCGATAGTACGTGGTATGCGCAAATCCAAATCCCACCTAGCACATTCGCCTAGCCACGACGATGAAATTACTAATCATCGAAGACGAACCCTTGATTGCACAGCGCCTGATACGTGAGGCACAGCATTACTTCGGCGCGAAACTGAGTCAATTAAGTCATTGTGAGGATATTGAAGAAGCGCAAATGTTGATGAACACGGTGCACTTTGATTTGTTATTACTCGATTTAAATCTCTCTGGTCACGATGGATTCAATCTATTGCAGTCTAGGCAGATACAAAATGGTGGCAGCGTTGCCAATTTTCAGACCATCATTGTCTCCGCGCACACAGAACGTGCGGTTACTGCTTTTGGATTTGGGGTGATTGATTTTGTCCCCAAACCTTTTAGTCAAGAACGGCTGTTTGTCGCATTTGAACGTTTTGAGCGCGTCGAGCATTTTGAACAGCTAGTGCAAAGACAATCTGCAGATCATCCTGCGGCGACAATCGTCATCAAGAAAATGGGCAATATCGAGCTATTAGCACTTGTAGATATCGATCATATTCAGGCTGACGGCCATTACAGCAATATCGTCTGTTGTGATGGCCAACAGCATTTTTATGAAAAATCCTTAGAGCAGTTGCTGCGTAGTTTGCCAACGCATTTTCTTCGCATCCACCGCTCCTATATATTGAACATGCATCACTTCAAACGCCTGTCTATCGGTGCCGGCGGTAAGTATTCGGTCGATACCCGCTTCACGAATGAGATACCTGTTTCACGAGCCATGTATCCGAAGATGAAGGAGATTTTGGGTGCAACTTAGATCGTTGATGCAACTTAGTTGAGTATTGAAATACGCAGTAGTCCTTGTAACTAACGCGAACGGGTAGAGTAGAGAACAGCCGCTCGGCTGCCCTCCCTCATCAAACCGTGCATGCGCTACTAACGCACACGGCTTTCCGATGTTGTTCACATCTAAGCATGCACTGATCTCCAGCCTGCTGTTGTTGGAACCTTGTATAAGCCGTAACGCTGATACAGCTGCTGACTCGGAAAGCGTCCCTGACCTATCCCTCGGTCTTTTACCTTATGCCTTTTCATTAGGTGAATTCGCAGGCGTTCTTCTGCATACGTCTTGACCTTGTTTAAGGTACCGCTAGAATTTCTGTAGTGGAAGTAGTTTGCCCAGCCACGCAGGCTGGCATTCATACTGCCAACGATATCTTCCAGCGGAATCGGGGTGCGATTTCTGGTCGTCAGTTGTTTCATGCGCTCTTTGATTTTCGCAAGAGATTTAGGAGACGGACAAACATGAGCATAACGCTTGCCTGACTTTCTTCCCTTGCTCACTCTGATTTCAAATCCTAAAAAATTGAAGCTGTCCTGACGTGCATCCACGATATGCGTTTTGCTCTCATTTAAGCTGAGATCAAGCTTATCGAGTAGGTAGCGTATCCGCGCCAGTGGCGCGTCTACTTTGCCTTTGCACAGCACGACGAAATCATCCGCGTAGCGAACGATTCTTGCGCCTAATTTTCTGTCCAGTTGATGTCTGTCCCAAATCCTGTCTACGATATGCAGGTAGCAGTTAGCAAGCAACGGTGAGATGACTCCGCCTTGCGGCGTGCCTATGCTGTTGGCTTTGCCGCCACCGACATTTCTTTTGGTGCCGTCCTTGTCCTGTTCTATCACTGGGGCTTTGAGCCACTGTTTGATGATGTGCAAAATAGCACCATCAACAATACGCTCGGCAACAGTCGCCAGCAATTTAGCATGGGGGATGCTGTCGAAGTATTTCGACAGATCGGCATCAATGACTTGGGTGTAGCCTTGATACAGTGAATCAGCGATCACATCGACCGCTTGATGGGCTGATTTCTGCGGACGGAATCCAAAAGAATTCGGGCAGAAATCGGCTTCAAAGATCGGTTCGATGATGAGCTTAACCGCCATCTGGGCTACGCGGTCACGAATCGTCGGGATACCCAGTGGACGCAGACTGCCATCCGCTTTGGGAATCATGACGCGTCGAACCGGACTTGGACTGTAGCTTTGGCTTTTCAGATCTTGGGCTAGTTCCAACAAAAACTTATCTATCCCTTCGCCATGCTCTATGTCTTCAAAGTTAATCCCGTCAATGCCGGGACTGCCTTTGTTAGCACGCACAAGACGGTAGGCAAACATGAGGATGTCTGCCCGCCAGATCTTGTCGTAGAGCGCGTAAAAACGATACGCTGGTTCTTGCTTGGCTTTGATGTAGAGCTTCCTCTGTAGTGTCCTGATTCCATCAGGGGTGACTAGCAACATGGCAATCCCCTTTTCCTTCACTCTTTGGTTGCATCAACAAAGCAGGGTTCCTTCCCTTAATCGCGGTTATGTTGTCCGTCGATCTCAAGCAGTACTATGAACCCCTCCGACTCCCTTTACAGCCTGCTGCGTTTTCGTTTCCTTATACGCCGTAGTCGATGGCCTCCCCACCACTGTAACGGGTCTCCAGCACTGGACAATAAATCTGCGAGAACATGCCGACCCTGCTACCCCGAGAGATGATGCGCACCACTTCCGTTATTTCAATGCGCATCCAACGACCTTCCCCTTCTGACCACAGGGTCGGCTTCTCTGTTTTCGTTTACGAGGCTACGTATAGGTTCACTTGCGTTACGGCCTGCTCTCTTGCTGTGTGAAAACTTACGACCCTGTGTTACCACAACGCCGCTTCCTCATGCTACCAAGGCGTACGGACAATTCCTTGGACGGGACTTTAACCCGCTAGATTTAATGCTGTTACTGCGAACGGTCAGGCCTTACATTTGACATTCATTAGTAAATAGATCAGACCGAGAGTGGCATTTACGGACGTCAAATTTCAAATGTAAGGCCTGACCCCAAAGTGCTTCCGACAGATTCCCGTGCTCGGGATCAAAGCCAGTTTATTTGTCGCAATGCCGATTGGTTACCTAGAATAAATTCTTTACTTTCTTTGTTTAACCAAGTGAGTACGTTCTTCACGGGCGCAGATTCCACATGATCAGGGTCTGTAATCAGATAGTACTGATACTCACTGTGCAGTCCAATGTTTAAAGGACGTTCAAGTGATTGACCGTTTATTTTGTCAGCAACGAAGCTGTGACGTTCAAACGCGACCCCATGACCATGCTCAGCAGCTTGGATCACTAAATTACTATCATCGAAACTAATCTGTCGGAAATCGGTGTGGGAATCGATCGCCATTTTTTTGAAAAGCTGCAACCAACTCGAGCCTGCCCCTCGCGTATTCGTGTGTTGCAACAGTGTATGCTGAAGCAAATCCTCATTGCTATTCA
>JAIELM010000307.1 GCA_019752975.1 Undibacterium sp.
TTGAGCATCGAGGCATTATCATTGACTTAATTCTCAGAAGCATGGAGCTTACACTTGAAGATGAGAACTGCGATTTACTTTCTGAACTTTGTATTTCTGGGCTACTGATCGACCCTTCATTTCTCTTGTCGTCACTTGCCCAGAAAGCTCTTGCACTGTTGGCTGATTCCCAAAGTGATGACGGTTGGCTGATGTCAGACTACAGTTTTTCACAAGACTTTACTGCTCTGAACAGAGCTGAAAGGGAGAGTATTCGTTACTCACTGTTTCATACAACCTGCGTCTCAGTTCTTCTTGACACTCTAATGAAGAGTTTCAGTATTCAATGGCCAAACAAGTCATTCCAGCGGACCGGCAAAATGCTTCGCCTTTTGCCGTCCGCTGAACTCTGACGTTAGGCATCAAAAACGGCATTTGCATATTCTGCTGAAAGGAGGATGGCGACCAACGTGATGCAAAATAGCAATCCCTGTTCTCAACCGTCGTACCTATCGTATTTCCCTTATTATTTGGAGGCTCCTATGCGCAAGTTCTTTATCATAACAATCATCGCACTCACTGCACAAATGGCG
This sequence comes from Undibacterium sp., assembly GCA_019752975.1. Taxonomy (GTDB): domain Bacteria; phylum Pseudomonadota; class Gammaproteobacteria; order Burkholderiales; family Burkholderiaceae_D; genus Undibacterium. The sequence continues at coordinate 573 of JAIELM010000307.1, forward strand.
AATGCATCAGAATATTGTGTTGACCAATACAATGGTCAAATAACCAAGGTCAATTCTGAATTGGGCGGCTTAGTCAAACGGCAATCCGATATTGATGCCCGGATCGCGGCTATCTATGTTCAAGTTGGAAAGCTTTCAGCTGACTTGGCAGCCGCTGCTGGCAAGGTTCCCCCTGATGTGCAAACAATTCAAACTCTAGGAAAACAAATTAGTGATTTGAATCGTGAAAAAACAGAATTGGAGGGCGAAGGATACAAGAACCAAGATCGAATCGTAGCACTTAAAGGCGAAGTGCCTGCAGATCTGCAAGGAAGGTTACGCGGATGTGTAGAAGCAACTGCGCCAGCTAATCACCTCGTAAATCTTGCTATTCAGGCATTAGCTATCGTCTCAACCGGAGGCGCCAGCCTCACTCTTCCGCCTAAGGCGCTCTATGTTGATATGTCGGCAGTACTTAATGGCTACCCAACAGGGGGCGATCATTCGGTAATTAATGAAGCGAGGGAGGCTGCTCTAAAAGCACTTCCTGGCGGGCTTGGTGATCCAAACAATGATTTTGGCAAGACAGTGCGCGATCCCGGTCGAATCGTGCGCTGCTTGTTTGGCTGTTAAGTAGCATTGGTAAATACTTAACGAGTAAGGGTAGATCGTGACGCGAAGCGGCCGCGATCTGACCCGGTTGTTGGACGAGCCCGTTTTATTTGTTGATTTTTTTACAAGCGATACCAGCGACACCAGCGATACAAGACAGCCACCTCAAAAAGCAACTAAATACGGTTAAGAAATAGTGCGAGACGTTTTTTTGTTGCTTCAGTAGGTGGGTGTCTTTGCTTGTTTTTGCTTGTTAGCGCACGCCTTAGTTCAAAGAATTCTTCGTGCGCCAGGCAGTTTGACCAAGATCGCTGCAATGCCAAAACTTGCTGCGAGGCTGAGCGCACCGACTACAGCAAACATCGGCAAAGAGTATTGCTGCCATGGTTTTGACAGCACACCGAAAGCCACCACGATAGGCGTATGGATGATAAATGCCGCGTAAGTCAATGGTGCTAGTCTGCTCCAAAAATTCCATGGATTTTGCGACATACGGCAACGCCACAACAACAACAAGATAATGCCGCATGCTACCAAGGGTTCCCAAAATGCGTAGAACACCACGGGTAAAGTCCAACCGCCATGCAGCTCAAACGGCGCTCCTTTAAACGCGCCAGCAAGCGCCGCATAGATAAATAGAGTCGGTATCGTCAGCAAGCTAATCCACGCCCAAGGCAAAGCTAACTTCGCTTCAATCTTTTCCAATAAACGATGCTTGGCTGCAGCACAACCGATGAAGAACAGCACAATATAAGATGAAAAATAGCCGATTTGTAGCAAAGCGAACTCTTTCCCAGTCGGCACCCAGAGGCGCAGCAAAAATGCGCCTATCCCCCAAACCAACAACGCCAATACAATCATCGGATGCCGCAATTTGCTAGCTGGGATTTCCCACGAGGTCCGCCCTAGCAATGAACGCAAGAGTACATAGACTCCTGAAAAAATAAGTAAAGCGTAAGCAAACCAAAGTGGGCCAATATTAAAGGTCGCCTTCTGAATCAAATACCACCAAAATGAAAACATAGTCATATCAGCCGGTATTTCTAGCATGGCGATAGACAATGGACCAAGTAAAAAACCGAAGACCAAAATAGGAACACCAAGACGCAATAAGCGATCCATCACAAACTTCTGTATGCCTTTTCCATCGAAAGATCGCGGTGTGAAATAACCCGCTAACATAAAGAAGGCTCCCATAAAGAAAGACTGATTGACGGCACAAAACAGCGTCAACAAGACGCCAGAAAATAAGCCGCTCGCCTTATACCGCAAATACCATCCACCATCGGCACCATACATGATCGCCGTGTGATGCAGGATGACCAAAATCGTTAATATGACCCGTATGCGGTCGAGAAAATCGCTACGCGTGATTTGTGATGTGTTACTCATTTATTCTCCATCCATTCATTCATTGATTGAGACCTCCACATAAGCTACTGCGTGACCGAATTTTGAATCTGCGATACTCAAGTGCCCTAGGACAGGTACGCTTCTTGACTAAAACTTCGACCGCTCGCGACGGTTTTGTGGATCTCTCTGATTGCCAACTTAGCAGACCTCATCTTACAGCTGGTATTAAAAAAACCGCGGCGAAATGTGGCGAGATGGATCTAGCTTGGGGTGAAATGGCGAAAACTGGACATCATTACCGCAAGTGTCTTGTCATCTAATGAAATTCTTATGCCTACCTTTTTTCGTCTATTTTTTTACATCACTTAGCCGGATTGCATCATAATCTCCACCTCGCATTTGCTTGCTCGCACGAGCAGTGAAAAAATTGCACAAGAAAAGTTCACGAAAAATTTGGAGACAACATGAATAAAAAAATTACTAGCGCATTGGTAGTGAGTTTGTTAGGAACGATTTTGGCAGGATGTGGTGGCGGCGCAAGTAGTAGCACATATAACAGAAGCAATGTGCAGGATTCCGATAGTCAGAACCAAATCAGTGCAAATCTTGTGCCAGTGATATTGCCTGGACCGGTTTCATCTGACTCACCCGCTCCACCAAGCGGCGGCACCTACGCGATGTCATTGGCGATTCCGCCACGCCACCAATGGAATGGTAATTACGGTTATTGTGGTGAAGTAGCATTTATCAGTGCCGGTTTGTATTTTGGCCAGTATGTCTCGCAATACACAGCGCGTGCTGCGGCGACCCCGGGCGTGAACCAAAGTGAGGCCACTAGCCAACTATTAATTTCGCTCAATGATTTGACTGCAGCAGCCACCATGCATCTAAATGCGGTTGAATGGAATGGTCAATCAAACACGCTCACGACCAATCAATATCTGGCCTGGATCAAAGGCTATGTGCTTGCCGGCTATCCTGTGATTATGGGCGTCTATGTGAATTTGTATCAGCCTGGTGGCAGCGTATCGGCTGGCTTTTCTAGTTATGATCATATCGTACCTGTTACTGGCATCGCATCCAATCACCCTTTGGTCAAGGGGCCGAATCAGACTTATTACGCCGATGATATTTTGCAGTTTAGCGATAACAGCGGCTACCACAATATTAACTATCCGAATCCAGTGACTAGCCCACCGGCAGCGGCCTATTTTTTCCAATTTAATTTCAGCGCTTTCCAAATGACGCGCACTCAGGCCAACGCCGCAACTGCACCGCCTTATTCGCTTGCCTTGCATAGCAATGGTAGTAATCAAAATGCCGCCGTTGCGATCACTGGTGTCATCGATTTGAATCACGAAACCGTTCCGGTGCGTCTGGCAACCGATTTGATTTATGAGAGTCCCGCAATCACCGACAAATCGAATACCGCGCCAGCAGCAGGACCATTGAAATTGACCGCGACAGTATACGGTTTAACTGCCGGAGTGAAATACAATGTGTATCAGTACAATTCGCTGGCAGCGATTCCTAATTCTGCCTTCAATGCCAATGCTTCAGCGGCCAAGCAAACCTTCACTTTTGTCGCCACGGATTCCAGCTATGTACTTCCTGCAATTAACATTCTGTCGAATCAGGTTGCCGCATTCCGCGCGGTGCCTGCTTCGGCGCAGTAGTTAGTATGGGTTGGATATGAGAATCCGGTGTTGATGCGTGCACATCTTCAACAGGAAAATTGGAGTGCAAAAAATTCAGACAAAATCAGCTTAGGTTTTTTGCTTGATTACAAACTAAACTCGGTCACCGAGCATACCGTCGGGATGTTATTTCATGTCACGACATGGCATGAGCCATAGCGAACAGGATGCGGCCATTCCACTGGCAGTGATTTTTATGGCACACCAACTAC
>JAIELM010000126.1 GCA_019752975.1 Undibacterium sp.
TGTTATGGCGTTTGTTGTGACATTTGTTGTGGCGTTTGTTGTGGCATTTGTTGTGACATTTGTTTCAGGCCATATTTTGGTCCGCTGCGTGGAAAAAGAGGTCGCCTTTGTTAGCCCAGTATTCAATGCCTGAGCGCGCATTGTCTTGGTCAAATATTGTGTGATTTGGGTGACTTGCATTTGCAACGCTTTTTGCGTGGCATTGGACATGTTCTTGCCTTGCTTTACTAGGATTTGGTAGGCGTCCAATATGGCTGCTAGTGGTTGAGCTTTGTATTGTGTTAGCGCTTGTATGAATTGCGTTAGCGTGATGTTAGGTATTGCTGTGATCGGAAGTACCCACCGCCAGAATGTTTCTGCACTGTATTTGGCTACATTTGTCGGCGCTTCATTTTGGACTAGCTCTAGGCTGAGTAGATCTAGTATCGTCTCGCTATCTTGTGTGTTCGATTGACTTAACAATGCGCGGCATAGTTGTAAGAGTTGTGGCGTTCGGTATTGTTTGATAATGCGCTCTAAGCTTGTTGCATGCTGTAGGCTGTCGAGGATGTTGCGTATCCCCGCACGGGTTTGTAGTGCTTGTTGTAGTATTTTCTGATGGGCGACTTGGTGGTGTAGTGTATTTTCCCATGCGATTTGGCCGGATAATAAAAATAGCTGTAGTGGCGAATCGGAGATCGTCGCACTTTTCTTCATATGCGCTAGCTGCGTACTTAACTCTGACGATGATGCGTGATCAGCGTCGGTCTTCTGGTATTGATTGGTGCTTGAAATGTGGGTAAGTGTATTGCTGAGTTCAGGAATAGCTGACAACTCTTGCGATAGATGGACCTTGAGTTGACGAAGTAATTCTTCTTCTGCTTGCTGCTTCGTTACTGGCCCAAGATCTAATTCTAATTTGGGAATGCGCTTGATGGAGCGAGTTGGTCCGTATTCTTCAAAGCTTTGCTCGATTAAGGGAAGTAGGCGCTCTTGTATCCATGTGGCTATGCCTTCGCTTTCACCAGAGCGTTCGTGGTGCGTGATGTCAAAGCAGAGTTGATGAATTTGGTGAGCTTTTTTCATGCACTACACCCAAACCTGTGAGGATTTTTGATGCCGCATAGTGTCGAGAAATGCGATAAGTTGGTTCGCCGCTTCATCAAGGGAATGTAAGTCGCTTAAATTCGTGTCCTTTTCGTTCTCTTGTATACTTTTCAGTAAGCTTAACCATATTTGATAACGCGTTTCAAATTGCGCCATGAAGGCGTATTCTAGCCAAAAAAAATCGGGCAAAATATGGGCGGGAAGGTTTTGTGAAATCAGTTCTTCTATCCATGCGCGGCAATTACTATCGGAAAATCTTGCACCGTAGCTTGGCAGTAGAATGCTAATTCGGTTAGGGTAAAATTGATCCTCAATTGTTCTCACGGTGTCTTTGTGGCGGGGGCGAAGCAGTAAATGTTCAAGTAAATGGAAGCCTTCGCATTGTTGATTAATTTGGGTGAAATACTGCTGTAGTGCTTGCACGATTTGCGGTGCAAACTCCGCTTTGATGCTGATTAGTGGCCATAGATGGGGCCAGCCATCGACTTGTAGACAGAGCCAAGCTTGTTCACCATCCTGACCATCCTCACCAGCTTCACCATCCTTCGGATAAAGTCGATAGCGGGTGCTGTGCAGCCCGGCTTTGAGTAGTGCCATGCATAGCCAATTATTGGGCAGGTTGATGCTGACGTTTCTCAAGGTATGACTACTACTGGGGATGGCGCTGGTGTCGGCTAGAGTGATATTTTTTGGAAATTCTTTGTGTTTTTCAAATAGTTCGGCGTAGCGTGAATCGCTGACCAATTGCCCTTTAAATTCTGCTCGTCCACTTGTAAATGGCGCGATCAGTGAACGTCCTAATTGTGCTTGATCTGCGCCTGTCAGGATGTGTATTTTATGTTGTAGTGAGGCGTAATTGCGACCATCCCAATAGTCAGCACCGGTATCAAAGCCACGGGCACGTTCGGCACTGAGTTTGCATAAGTGATTGAGTAAATTAATTTTGCAAGCAATGAGCAAGGTGGAAAAATGAGGCGCGAGATTGAAGCGCTTTAGATCGTCGGTGGGAAAACTTTCTCCATAAATTGCCAGCAAATGATCTAACACCCGATTACGTCTGTCGCAAAAATCGTCGTATAAGGCAAGCACTCGCGCGACTTGTTCTGGGTTGCTTGATTCGGTGTAGAGCTGGGCGATATTGGGGATCTCTTGATCACTCAAGTACTGTGAGAAATAGCTGGTAGCTAAACTAGAGTCAAGCGAATAAAGGCGACTAAGCCCATGCAACGAAGCCAAATAATTGGCCATAATTTGTTCAAAAGGATACAGATAGGCTTTAAGCTGACGCGCTCTTGCATGTACTGCGGCTGGCTCGGAACTAGGGACGCCAAAATGATTGATGCCGTAGATGGCGGGCGACAAATTACCTAGGCTATGGTAATCCTTGAGTGATCTATATTGCCCTTGCAAGCGATGCTGTAATGCTTGCATAGGTGCGTTCTGGTCTTGTTCTGCTTGTTCATTGCGACGAAAAGCTTGTTGTTCAAACTCGCGTTTTTTAAGATATAGACTGACTTGTTGGGCAAAACTTTTATTAAACTGAGGATCTTGGCTCGCTAAGCTGTTACCGTTTCTGGTATGAAGTAAGCGTAGATGCGGTACGGCATGTTCTTGAAATCGCAAAGCAGCCGAGCGGGTATGTGCTTGTCGAATACTGAGTTTGTCATGCGCCTTGCCAGTGCTGTCGAGCAAAGTGAGTTGTCGCACTTGCTTGACCCCGGCGATTTGGCGCACAGCAGCGATTAATTTACCTGTGTCTATGTGTTGATTGGCCAATTCTTGCCAAGTGGCACCGACCCTTTCATGTTCGAATTGGTACTCATCGAGATAGCCATGAACGGTGTAAGGGCCTTCTAGGAGCTGTTCCCAACTCATGCCTTGCGCTAATGCTTCTTCATATCTTTGTAGGCGGTTGCTAGCAGCAATCAATTTGGCGCAACGAAAGTAAATCTCCGCAAAAATCTCGGCAGCTGGACAGCTATCGTCAATTTCTATTTCGCCAGCGAGCGTATATTCCTCGCGCTCGGCGATGTAGATTTGATGCACATCTTTGGCTAAATTACGATGACTGGCGAGGAGCTGCCAAACTTCGCGACGAATCGCTTCATCTGACTTTTGTTGGTTTTGTTTAGCTGGCGCTAAGCAAGAAGCGTGGGTTTGCAAATAGACTGAAAAGAGACCGGTAGGGTAGCTCTCTCGGGCAGTCTGTTCGGGTATCTCGCGCATAAAGGTGGCGCTGTATTCGGGGTAGATCCAGACATCGTCGACTTCTGGAATGTGGTCATAAATGAGCTTGCAATAGTCGATATCACTGACCGGATGACAGGGGAAAACATCTTGCGGTGGAAATAGTGCTTGTCCAGCAAAGTCGATTTGCCCATTGGCTTGCGTGAGTAAATCAGCAATGGGGAAATCGGTGCGATAGACTAAATCGCTTAAACCAAAACACAGCATTTCCAGTAGACTCACGCCCGGATCGTGCAAGTTATAGTCGGTCCAAAGATCGCCCGAAAGTGCTTGCAAAAATGCCACACCAGATTCCCTTAAGCCGTCAAAATCTAGCTGTTGGGGATCTTTTTGTCGGCGCTTAATATGCTCGTCTATGGACACTGCTTTTCCTAATTATGATGGACTGCTGTTTGTACACTGATTTGTGCATGTAGGTGTTGTACCAGCGTCTGTACGCGTTTAAATGGCATTTCACCCAATGCTTCTATCATTAAACGTAATTCAGCTTTGGAAAAGGCAAATTCGGCATATTCTTCCTTTTTATCCTGATTAAAAAATTGTGTACTCGCTTGCTCATTTAAAGCGGCGATGAGTTCAAAGACTTGTTTAAACGGACGCTCAGCTAGGCTCTCTAGTAGGAGGTTGGCTTGGGTTAGCGTGAGTTGGATTTTTAGGTTCTGCATGGTTAAGGTATTCCACGTATTTTTTTATTGCTGCTCAATTGATCCACTACTACTTACTTCACCACTTTTCCCTTTTCGTCATACTCAGGAATCGCTTTACGCAGCGGTTTTTGTTCGCTTTCTAGCATCAGGGTGTCTAACCATAATTGGTTCATATGATATTTAATCCAAACGTCTTCACCGTAAGTACAGCCAACCCGCATCTGCAATTTAAATTCGAAAGTCTTGTCGTTAGGGCCGCCTATCCAGCGTAGTTCTATGCGACTGCATTTGTTTCCAAAGTGGCTTTGGTGATAGTCGATACTGCCATTGGCATTGAAGGCATTGAGTGCAAATGCATGGGTAATGGCATAGCGGCCATCACTGTCTTTGGCTCCGACCCCCGCCATCACTTCCCACGCCTGACAGCCGGTCATTG
>JAIELM010000029.1 GCA_019752975.1 Undibacterium sp.
CTGGTTTTCGTGTTCTGGTGGTTGTGGTAGCAGTTCAAATTGGGTGACACTTTTTGCACCTTGTCGATTGGAAGTGCCTACGCAATCTGAGCCTGTATCACCGCCGCCGATCACAACTACGTGCTTACCGGCGGCGACAATTTGATCCTTGAGTTTATCACCCGCATTGACTTTATTTTGTAGAGGTAAAAACTCCATGGCGTAGTGCACACCTTTCAGTTCGCGTCCAGGAACTGGAAGGTCGCGGGGCGTTTCTGCGCCACCTGCTAAGATGATGGCATCAAAATCTTTTTGTAGTTGATCTGGACTGATGATTTCTTTTGCCCAGTTGGTGACGAACTTAGGTATATCGTTGGAAATATCATTTCCCACCAAAACACCAGTGCGAAAGCTCACGCCCTCCGCCTGCAATTGCGCTATGCGTCTGTCGATGTGGGATTTTTCCAATTTAAAATCGGGAATACCGTAACGGAGTAGGCCGCCCACTCTATCATTTTTTTCAAAAACGGTAACCTCGTGACCTACTCTGGCGAGCTGTTGTGCTGCGGCTAGTCCTGCGGGACCTGAGCCCACGATGGCGATTTTTTTCCCGGTTTTTATGGTCGCGATTTGTGGTTTAACCCAGCCGTTTTCCCAACTTTTATCGATGATGTAGTGTTCTATGGATTTGATACCCACTGGATCGTCGACTAAACCCAAGGTGCATGCAGTTTCACAGGGTGCAGGGCAGACTCTACCTGTAAATTCGGGGAAATTATTGGTGGAGTGGAGTACCTCAAGTGCGTGCTGAACCTGCCCGTGATACACCAAGTCATTCCAGTCGGGGATAATGTTGTTGACAGGGCAGCCGTTGTTACAAAACGGAATGCCGCAATCCATACAGCGCGCGCCTTGGATTTTGGCTTCTTGATCGTTTAAATGCAATGTAAATTCTTTGTAGTGTTTCTTGCGTGCTTGTGGTGCTTCTGCAGCTTCTTGTAAGCGCTGATATTCTATGAATCCGGTAACTTTGCCCATAATTTTTCCTTGAAAATTTTAACTTCTTTAAAACCGCTCAACGCACAGACACACAGAAAAACAGGAAGAAAATCACTGTTCCTTAAATTACTGTTTTTCTGTGTTGAGCGGTTTTAGGTTGTAGATCTTCTACGCGGCCTCATCCAACTTCAATTCAGCATTCTTCGCCGCTGCCATTTCTCCTAATGCTCTCCGGTATTCGTGCGGGAAAACTTTAACGAATTTGGCACGACTTCTGGCCCAGTCATCTAGGCAATTTCTGGCACGAGTAGAACCGGTATGCTTGAAATGGCGCTCTAGTATTGCGCGCAAAATGTTTTCATCTAATTGAGGTTCTTCGTCGCGCGCGGGGCTGTGCCATAGCGCGCGTGCTAGCGTCGTGGTTTGCTCATCACCAGCTAATACGGGTTCTAAGCTGACCATAGCGAGATTACATTTACTCGCAAATTCGCCGTCTGGATCATACACATAGGCGATCCCGCCTGACATCCCGGCCGCAAAGTTGCGACCGGTATTACCTAACACGACTACGGTACCACCGGTCATGTATTCACATCCATGATCGCCCGTGCCTTCGATAACCGCTAGTGCACCAGAATTGCGTACCGCGAAACGTTCGCCAGCTACACCATTGATAAAGGCTTCACCTGCTATTGCGCCATACAGCACCGTATTGCCGCAGATGATGTTGTCCACCGCCCAGCCTCTAAACTCGGTGTTCGGGCGGATAATGATACGTCCACCTGACAGACCTTTACCCACATAATCATTGCCTTCGCCGACTAAATCCAAGGTCACACCTTTAGCTAAAAATGCGCCAGCAGATTGTCCCGCCGTACCTTGCAGTTGTATGTGTATGCTGTCGTCCGGGAGTCCGGCGTGACCATACAGTCGCGCCACTTCACCTGACAACATCGCGCCTACTGTGCGATTGAGATTTTTAATCGGTTGTATGAAGGAGACTTTTTCTCCCGTTTCTAAGGCGATTTTTGCCTGAAAAATAAGCTTATGATCTAAAGCTTTTTCTAGTCCATGATCTTGCACATCGGTGTGGCGAATCTCGCTGGTGTTCTCGACTTGATGAAAAATACGACTAAAATCTAGACCTTTGGCTTTCCAGTGTGTGACTGCTTTTGATTTATCCAAAAGATCCACCCGCCCAATCAATTCATCGTAAGTTTTAATCCCAAGTTGTGCCATGATTTGACGCGCTTCTTCCGCTACGAAGAAGAAATAGTTGACCACATGTTCTGGCTTGCCGCTAAATTTTTTGCGCAATTCAGGATCTTGGGTAGCGACGCCGACAGGGCAAGTATTGAGATGGCACTTGCGCATCATGATGCAGCCTTCGACCACTAACGGCGCAGTAGCAAAACCGATTTCATCTGCACCTAATAATGCGGCAATCACGACGTCACGTCCGGTCTTCATTTGACCGTCGGCTTGAACGCGAACACGTCCACGCAATCCATTTAACACTAGAGTTTGCTGGGTTTCGGATAGGCCTAATTCCCACGGCGTACCCGCGTGTTTCACCGAGGACAAAGGTGACGCGCCTGTACCACCGTCGTGACCGGCGATGACGATGTGATCCGACTTCGCTTTTGAAACCCCTGCGGCGATAGTACCTACACCAACTTCCGACACTAACTTGACAGAAATCGAAGCGCGGGGATTGACGTTTTTTAGATCATGAATGAGTTGTGCCAAATCTTCAATCGAATAAATATCGTGATGTGGCGGTGGTGAAATGAGACCAACGCCAGGGACAGAAAAACGTAATTTTGCAATGTATTCTGAGACCTTATGACCTGGTAATTGACCACCTTCACCTGGCTTGGCACCTTGCGCCATTTTGATTTGAATTTGATCAGCAGAACTGAGATATTCTGCGGTCACACCAAAGCGTCCCGATGCCACTTGCTTAATCCGTGACCTGAGTGAATCACCGGCTTGCAAAGGCGTATCGACAACGATTTGCTCGCGCCCCAAAAGACTCGCTAAACTATCACCTTGCTTGATTGGGATACCTTTCAGTTCTTGGGTATAGCGTGCGGGATCTTCACCACCTTCGCCAGTGTTGGATTTACCACCTATGCGGTTCATCGCTACGGCTAAGGTAACGTGCGCTTCTGTGCTAATCGATCCCAAGGACATCGCGCCGGTAGCAAAACGCTTGACGATTTCTTTTGCTGGTTCAACTTGCTCAATACTGATCGCTTTGCTGGCGTCAATCTTAAATTCAAACAAGCCGCGTAAAGTCATGTGTCGCTTAGACTGATCATTGATAAGCTGGGCGTATTCTTTGTAGGTATTAAAATTATTCGCACGGGTGGCATGTTGAAGTTTGGCGATGGAATCTGGCGTCCACATATGGTCTTCACCGCGAATCCTAAAAGCGTATTCACCCCCGGCATCTAAAGCATTTTCTAATACCGGATCATTACCGAAAGCGGCTTTATGCAAACGCAAAGCTTCTTCCGCGACTTCGAAAACGCCTATGCCTTCGACATTGCTGGCAGTACCTTTAAAATACTTATCAACCAGCGATTTATTCAAACCGATCGCTTCAAAAATCTGCGCACCACAGTAAGACATATAGGTAGAGATACCCATTTTCGACATCACTTTGAGCAGACCTTTACCTATCGCTTTGGTGTAGTTAGCGATGGCTGCATCTGGATTCATCTCTGGATTAACTTCTTTCCATGAGGGCGCCATATTCTCTAACGTCTGCATCGCCAAATAGGGATGTACCGCTTCTGCGCCGTAACCTGCAAGGAGAGCAAAGTGATGCGTCTCGCGTGCCGAGCCAGTCTCAACCACTAGACCTGTGGTGGTGCGCAAACCCTTGCTGACCAGATGCTGATGTACCGTCGAAGTGGCTAACAAAGCGGGGATGGCCACAAAATCAGCATCCATTTTTCTATCGGTAATAATCATGATGTTATGACCGGATTTAACCGCATCAACCACCTCGGCACAGATCGATGCTAGGCGCGCTTCGATACCGTCTTTACCCCACGCAACCGGATAGCAAATATCCAGTTCGTAAGATTTAAATTTGCCACCGGTATTGGCGCTAATGTTACGTAGCTTTGCGATGTCTTCAAAATTAAGAATCGGCTGCGCGACTTCGAGGCGCATCGGGGGATTGATATTATTGGTATCGAGTAAATTTGGCTTTGGTCCAATGAAAGAGACCAGCGACATCACCATCGCTTCGCGAATAGGATCAATCGGTGGATTGGTCACTTGAGCAAAGAGTTGCTTGAAATAGTTATACAAAGGCTTGAGCTTGTTCGACATCACTGCCAAAGCAGCGTCATTACCCATAGAGCCCAAGGCTTCTTCGGCGCCCACCGCCATAGGTTGCATCAAAAATTTAATATCTT